>NZ_JAKRMO010000018.1:0-62879 GCF_022346485.1 Brachybacterium sp. ACRRE
CGCCCCACCACCGCGTCACCACCCGCGACCCCGGGCCGCGGGCTCGGGGTCGCGGGTGGTGACGCGGTGGTGGGGCGCGGTAGGGGGCGGGCGTTCAGCCCCGGGGATCATCCCCCGAGCGCTTCTCCCAGCGCTCCTCCATGCGGCGCATGAAATCGCTGCCGCCGTTCTCGGGCTGCCGGGGCTGCTCGCCCCCGTCGCCCTGATCGGCGGCCGGACCGCCAGGGCGGCTGCGCGGCGAGGTCACGGCGTAGACGGCTCCGGCGAGCATCAGCAGGAATGCCAGCACGCCCAGCCAGATGAAGTTCAGGGAGACCCCGAGGACGAGGACGCCGAGCCCGACGACGACTCCGGCGAGGCCGAGGACGATGCGGCGGCGGTCGCGCCGGTCCTGTGCGCCGGAGCGGAAGGCGCGGGCGAGCCGGGGATCGTCGGCGAAGAGCTGACGCTCCATCTCATCGAGCATCTTCTGCTCGTGCTCCGAAAGCGGCATCGTTCCGGCTCCTTGTCCCGTGCCGTGTTCCCTGCGGCTGAACGCGATCGACGTGGGCGGCTCGAGCCCCATCGTCGATCCCCTAAGGATACTGCCGCCCGCTGGGGAATGGGAACTCGTCGGCCCACCGCATGACACTCTCCCTCTCACGTCCCGGACGCGTCTCCGCGGGCACCTTCCTGCTGGGCTCCGTCCTCTCCCGCTGAGTCCGGCGCGCGGAGGGTCGATCCGCGGGAGAGGCTTCCGGAGCCGAAGCGGTCGCGCGCGCGGTCCATCGCGCTCTCCAGCCCCTGCCAGCCGGTTCCTCGGCCGGAGAGCTCGGCCGCGGCGGGCTGCGCGCTGGTCTCCTGCAGGCGCTCCGCCCGCACCCCGGCCAGGCGCACCGCCGGCATGCGCGGCACCTCCCTCTCCCAGAGTGCGACCACGTGCTCGCGAAGACGCTCGCCGCTCGCCGTCGGCTGATCCATGGTGGCCGATCGGGTGATGGTGGTGCCGTCCGGCGAACGGAGCTTGACGGAGACGGCGCGCGCGGCGAGGTGGCTGCGGCGCAGGCTGCGGGACACCTCGTCGGCCATGAGGGTGAGGCGGCGGCGCACCTCGGCGGGGTCCACGAGGTCCTCCTCGTAGGTGCGTTCGGTGCCGACGCTGCGATCGCGAACCCGCGTGCCCAGTCCGGTGCGGTCCTCCCCCGCCGCGAGCCGCGCGATCATGGGGGCCTGGGGGCCGACGGCGCGACGCAGGGTCCCCGCGGGGATGTCGCGCAGCTGACCGACGGTGCGCACCCCGAGCCGTTCGAGGGCCTGCTGCGCCTTGGGGCCGACGCCCGAGATGACGCCCACGGGCAGCGGCGCGAGGAAGGCGGCGGTCTGCTCGGACGGGACGATCAGCATGCCGTCGGGCTTGGCGCGGGCGGACGCGATCTTCGCGACCGCCCGTGACACGGACCCTCCGACGCTGCTGGGCAGATCGAGCTCCTCGCGGATGCGGGTGCGCAGGCGGTGGGCGATCTGCTCGGGCGATCCGAACAGGCGGCGGGCACCGGAGATGTCGAGGAAGGCCTCGTCGACGCTGATCTGCTCGATCGCGGGCGTCACTTCCCGGAGCAGATCCATGACCTGCGCGGAGACCTCGCGGTAGCGGTCGATTCGCGGCGGAACGATGACCAGGTCGCGCGCGAGGCGGCGGGCGGTGACCATCGGCATGGCGGAGCGGATGCCGCGCTCGCGCGCCGGATAGCTCGCCGCGGCGACGACGCCGCGCGAGCCCGCTCCCCCGACGACGACCGGCAGACCCTGCAGGGCGGGATCGTCGCGGATCTCGATGGAGGCGAAGAAGGCGTCCATGTCCAGGTGCAGGATCGTGCAGTCCTCCGTGCCCGACATCCGTGCTCCCTCCGCTGCTCCTCTCCCGCGCCCGCGCGTGCGGGCCGGAGCGCACCATGGTAATCGGCGCGGGGCAGGTCCCGGAGGAGCCCTCGTGCCGGGGGCCTCACCCGGCGAGCGCGACCGCCTCCGAGGGGGCGAGGGAGGCCAGCAGCTCCTCGCGGACCTGGGCGATGCGTGCGCGGGTCCCCTCGCGATGCAGTGCCAGCAGGATGGGATCCGGGGTCGCGCGCTGGTCGCGGTCCAGGCGGTCGCGCTCGACCACGAAGCGCGAGGCGTCCTCCGCCCAGCGCCGGCGATCCCCGCCCATGCGGTCCAGCGCCGTCCACACGTTCAGCGGCAGCTTGCGCCGACGGGTCCGGTTCGCCCGCGTGACGAGGACGCCCGCAGTGCGCAGCGCCGCACGGTGCACGAGCTCGTAGGAGGCGCGCGGGTCGGTCCCAGCGAGCTCCTGGGCGCGTGCGAGCATCGCCTCGGCCCTCTCGAGGGCGGCGAGATCCTGATCCAGGTGGACGAGCTCCGCTGTGTGCGTGGTCATGGTGGGAACGCTAGGCGGAGGCACCGACATCCGACGCGCGAGCGTCGGCGCTGTGGACGCAGGGCACCTGGGGAGGACCGATGGACCGCGCGCGGTCCGCCCGCGCCGCCCCCGCGTGCAGAGACCAGTGCGCGCGCCTCCCGGCCCTAGAGTGTCCGGGTGACCCCACCACCCCGCGGCCGTCGCCGCAGCTCCTCGGAGGCGCCGTTCCCCGATCTCGGGCCCGTCGGCGAGGCCATCCCCATCACGACCGGCAGCGCCGAGCTCGTCGTCGAGTCCGACGGATCGGTGCTGCTCCTGGTCAACGGCGTGCCCTCCTCGCATCTGGATCCCGATCCGGACCACCTCGTCTTCGAGTACATGCGGTGGATGCGCGCCGCGATGCGCTGCTGGGCCGCCGAGAGGCGCGCCGGGGACGGGAAGGACGGCGACGGCTCGCCGCGGCGCGGGCTCGAGCTCGCCGTCGCGCACCTGGGCGGCGCCGGATGCGCGCTGCCCCGCACGCTCGCCCATGACTGGCCGCGCGCCCGCCAGATCGTCGTGGAGCTCGACGCGCTCCTCGCCGAGCACGTCAGGACCTGGTTCTCCCTCCCCCGCTCCCCGCAGCTGAGGATCCGCGTCGACGACGCCGCGCATGCGCTCGCGGACTGGCGCGAGGACCGCTTCGACGTGCTCACCCGCGACGTCTTCGCGGGAGATCGCACCCCGTCCTCGCTCACCTCGGTCGCCGCCGCCCGCCACGCCCGCCGGGTGCTCACCGCAGACGGCCTCTACCTGGCCAACTGCGCCTCCCGCCCCGGATCGCGCCTGCTCGCCGACGAGCTGACCACGCTCTCGAGCGTGTTCGCACACGTCGGCGCGATCGCCGAGCCGGCGCATCTCAAGGGCAGGCGGCGCGGGAACTGCGTGCTGCTCGCCTCCGACGCCCCGCTGCCCGCCTCGCTCGACCGGGCGCTGCGCTCGGATCCGGTGGCGGTGCGACTGGCCGCCGGGGAGGACGCGGCGCGGATCGCCGCCCCGGGAACGGTGCTCGAGGGCACTGCGCAGGGCTGATGCGCGGCGGCCGCTGCCTCCCGGGAGGTGGGCCGGGCCTCAGAGCGGGCGGACCTGCTCGGCCTGCGGCCCCTTCTCGCCCGGCACCACGTCGACCTCGACCCTCTGGCCCTCCGCGAGGGTGCGGTAGCCGTCCATGTCGATGCGGCTGTGGTGCACGAAGACGTCGGCCCCGGGCCCGTCGACCTCGATGAAGCCGTAGCCCTTCTCTCCGTTGAACCACTTCACGGTGCCCTGCACGGTGCTCTCTGCCATGGAAAGCGTCACTTCCTGTGTCCTGCGATGGTGCTCTGCTGCGTGCGCCGAGGGCGCGCGATGGCCGGCGCCCGGCGGGTCGCCGGTACCGCCGACGGGTCGCCGGTGCGGCCGACGGGCCCGTCCTCAGGGGACCTCGGGGCCGGAACCGGGCCCCCGCCCCGATCCGCCGCCGGGCCCGTCGTCCTCCTCGCCGGCGAGGAAGCGCTCGAAGCGGTCGGCGAGCTCCTCGCCCGTGGGCAGGTCCATCGTGGTGCTGAAGACGCCGTCGCTCTCGGTGGACTGCGCATCGTACTGCTCCTCGAGGGCCGCGACCATGCTGAGCACCTCCTCGTTGTCGGTGAGGGTGCTCTCGAGCGCCGCGCCCGCGGCCTCGGTGAGATCCCCCAGGTCCACCAGCGGGATGTCCAGACCGGCGCCCTCGCTGACACGGCGCAGAAGCGCAAGCGCGCCCGCCGGGAAGTCGGTGCGCGTGAGGTAGTGCGGGATCTGCGCGGCGTAGCCGATCGCAGGGTGCCCGGCCTTGCCGAGCTCGTGCTCGAGGAGCGCGCCGAACGAGGCCGGGACCACGATCTCCCCGCCCTGCTCGGGCTCGTGCGCAGGGATCAGGTCGGGGTCGTTGGCGTGGGTGATCATGGCGATCGGCCGCGTGTGCGGCATGGCCATGGGGATCGCGCTCATGCCCACGACCTTCTCGACGTCGAAGAACTCGATGAGGTCGATCACGGCCTGGCTGAGGCGGCGCCACTGCAGGTCCGGCTCGGGGCCGTCGAGGTAGAGGAAGGGCCGGTCGCCCTCGTCGTACATGAGGTACAGGGACATCTCGGGGACGGTGACCTCGGTGTACACCGCGCCGTCGAAGACCGCCTGCGGGCGGGAGCCGCGATAGTCCACGAGCTCGTCGACGTCGAAGGTCACGATCCGCACGTGGCGCAGGGAGTCCTTGAGGTAGGTCGAGGCGATCCGGCACGAGTTGCCGGCGTCCACGAGACCCGGGAGGGCGTGCACGAGCGTCAGGCGGCCGCGGGGAACCGCGGCGATCACATCCGCGGACTCGTAGGCGTAGAGGTCACGGGGGTCACGCATCGATGCACCTCGCTCCTCGCAGTCGCCGTCGAGCAGGGCTTTTCCCCGCGTTCGACGCGTTCCACCATAATGGATCGCCATGTCATCGCGCGCACAGGATCAGGGCGGCACCCCCTCGTGCGCGCGGCCAACGGAAGGACGCCCCGTGGAGCCAGCAGAACCCCGGCCAGATGCGCCAGCGAGCGAGGAGGCGCACGTCGCCCGTGAGATCGCCCTCGAGCAGGACTACGCGGACCGCCTGTACGCGCGCGTGGACGAGCTGATGGCGCAGATCCAGACCAGCCTGGACGAGGTCCAGGGATCGCAGGACGCGGCGACGCATCAGAACCGCTCCGAGCGGGACGCGTTCATGGCGCTGTACGAGGACCGGCTCGCGCTGCTGCGCACGGTGAGCTCGAGCGTCGTGTTCGGCCGGCTCGACACGGACGAGGGCGAGCGCCACTACATCGGCCGCATCGGCCTGTTCACCCCCGAGCGCGAGCAGCTCCTCGTGGACTGGCGCGCCCCGGCCGCAGCCGCCTACTACCAGGCGACCAGCCTCGAGCGGCTGGGCGTGCGTCTGCGCCGCCACCTCATCTCCCAGGGGCGCGCCGTCGTCGGACTCGAGGACGACGTGCTCGACCAGTCCATGCTCGCGCAGGGCGCGGGAGGCGAGGAGGTCGTGCTGCAGGGCGAGGGCGCGCTCCTGGCCGCCGTGTCCTCGCAGCGCACCGGGCGCATGGGCGACATCGTCGCCACCATCCAGGCGGAGCAGGACCGCATCATCCGCTCCGCGAACCGCGGGGTGATGGTCGTCCAGGGCGGCCCGGGAACCGGCAAGACCGCCGTCGCCCTGCACCGCGCCGCCTACCTGCTCTACACCCATCGCCGCCGCCTCGAGCACTCGGGCGTGCTGATCGTCGCCCCCACGCGCGGCTTCCTGCGCTACATCGAGCGCGTGCTGCCGAGCCTCGGCGAGTCCGGCGTGGTGATGTCGACCCCGGGCGGGCTCTTCCCCGGCGTGGAGACCACGACGCACGATGCGCCCGAGATCGCGCGCCTCAAGGGCGCGGGCGCGATGGCCGAGCTGCTCTCGCGCGCGGTGAAGCAGCGTCAGCTGGTGCCGGAGCGGGATCTCGAGCTGTCGATCGACGGCACGCCCCTCAGGATCACCCGGAAGATCCTGGCCGAAGCCCGCCGCGAGGCCCGCTCGACGCACAAGCCGCACAACGCCGCGCGCGCCGTGTTCGTGCGCGCGGCGTTGGACCGACTGGTCCAGCAGTACGAGGCGGAGCTCTCCCGCCGCGGGACCACGGTGATCCCGGAGGACAGACCGGGATACCTCGACGACCTGCGTCGTGACCCGGAGGTGCGCCGCGCGCTGAACCTGGCGTGGCTGCCGTACACCCCGGAGTCGTTCCTGAGGGTCCTGTTCGCGCATCCCGAGCGGCTGCGCGCGGCCGCGCCGCGCTCCATCGCCGGCGCGGATCTCGACCTCCTCGTGCGCCCGAAGGACGCCCCGTGGACGATCGAGGACGTGCCCCTGCTCGACGAGGTCGCGGAGCTGCTGGGCGAGGACGACCAGGTCCAGCAGGCGGACGCCGAGCGCTCCCGCCGACGCCGCGAGGCCGATCTCGATTATGCGCGCGAGGTCATCGAGAACATCGACACCTCGGGGATCGTGCGCGACGAGGACCTCGCGGACCGCATGGACCGGGCGTCCGACGGCCGCACGCTCGCCGAGCGGGCCGCGGAGGACCGCAGCTGGACCTACGGGCACGTGGTCGTGGACGAGGCGCAGGAGCTCTCGGCGATGATGTGGCGCACGCTCATGCGCCGCTGCCCCTCGAAGTCGTTCACGATCGTCGGCGACGTCGCGCAGACCTCGTCGTCGGCGGGGACCTCCTCGTGGGAGCGCGCGCTCGCCCCCTACGTCGAGGATCGTCTCGAGGTCGAGCCGCTGAGCGTCAACTACCGCACGCCGCGTCGCATCATGGACGTGGCGCAGGCCGTGGCCGAGTCCCGCGACCTCCCGATCACCGAGGTCACCTCGGTGCGCGAGGGCGACTGGCCGGTGCTGCTGCACTCGGCCGACGAAGCGGGACTGCCGGACGCCGTGGCCGACGCCGTCGCCGCGCAGCAGGCCGAGGCGATCGGGCGCCTCGTCGTCCTCACTCCGGGACGGCTGCTCGATGGCGTGGTGCGCGCGCTGAGGGCACGGGACGGACTGGGCCGCATCGGCACCGGGAGCCGCGGCATCGACGACCCGATCGCCGTGATGACCCCGCAGGACGCCAAGGGTCTCGAGTTCGACGGGGTGGTCCTCGTGGAGCCCTCGGAGATCCTCGCCGATTCCGAGGGCGGCGCCGGCGACCTCTATGTCGCGATGACCCGTGCGACCCAGCGCCTGGACGTGGTGCACGCTCGGGAGCTCCCGGCGGGTCTCACCGGCGCCGCGGTCGATTCCTCACCCCGGACATGAGAAGACCGGCGGCCGTGGCTTCCCCTCCACGACCGCCGGTCGGCGGCGCGCCCGCTGGGCGCACCCTGAACATCTTAAGGGCATGACGGCCGTGCTTCGGACCGTTTTCCACCGATCGACACGGATCCCCCACGATTCCCGCGGCTCGAAGGCCTCGTATCGAGGGCCGACGGGCCGCTCCGCGACTCAGGACGCCGCGCCTCCGCTGCCGGCGGACGCGTCCTGACGCAGCTCCGAGATCGCGGACTCGAAGTCGTCGAGGGAATCGAAGTCCTGGTAGACGCTCGCGAACCGGAGGTACGCGACGACGTCGAGCTCGCGCAGGGGCTGGAGGATCGCGAGGCCCACGGCGTGGGCGTCGACTTCGGCCTGGCCGCTCTGGCGGATGGTCTCCTCGACGCGCTGGGCGAGGACGGCCAGCTGATCGTCGCTGACCGGACGACCCTGGCAGGCCTTGCGCACTCCGGAGATCACCTTGGAGCGGCTGAACGCCTCGCTCACTCCCGAGCGCTTGACGACCGAGAGGGATGCCGTCTCGATCGTGGAGAAGCGCCGCGAGCAGTTCGGGCACTGGCGGCGACGCCGGATCGAGGCGCCGTCGTCGGCAGTGCGCGAGTCGACGACGCGCGAATCGGGGTGGCGACAGAACGGGCAGTGCACGTCCTCCAGCCTACCGGGCGCACCGCGGGGCGGAGAGCGGACCCATGAGGCTCCCGTCGCACTGCCCCGGACGGATCAGGGGGCGCCGACTCAGGCGGCGTCGACGCTGCCCTCGGGGAGCTCGAGCGACTGCCCCTCGGTGATGCGGGGGCTCGAGAGGCCGTTGAGCGAACGCATCTCGCGCACGAAGTCCTGCGGGTCCTCCCCGGCGGGCGCGTACTGCTCGGCGTAGTCGCTGAGAGTGTCCCCCGCCTGCACGGTCACGGTGACCGGCTCCTGCGGATCGCCCGCGAAGGCGGAGGGGACGCCGAGGACGAGGACGCCCAGCAGGGCGACGAGGATCCCCGCGAGGAACGCGATGGCGGCCAGCAGGACGCGACCGCGACGGGTGAGCTGCAGTCGAACACCCTTGCGAGCAGAGGCCTGCTCGGCGTGGGCCGAAGAGGTGGGGAGGGGAAGCATGGTGGCCATTGTCCGAACTCCTGTTCGATCGAATACGTGTACGACTGTAGGCCCGTCGTGCGCGACACGCAAGACCTTCCTCGAACACATGTTTGGAATCAAGCCGCCCGACGCCTAGGCTGAGCGACGAGTCCCACTGAATCGCAGGGGTGGGACAGACGAAGCGAGGAGCCGCGCAGATGACCCCGACGACCTCTGGTCCCGACCTGACCGACGACGGCCTCACCGCGCGCCAGCGACGGATCCTCGAGACGATCACCGCCGCCATCGAGCGTCACGGCTACCCGCCGACCATGCGCGAGATCGGTGATGCCGTCGGCCTCACCTCCCCCTCCTCCGTCTCCCATCAGCTCCAGGCGCTCGAGCGCAAGGGCTTCCTGCGCCGCGATCCGAAGCGCCCGCGCGCGCTCGAGGTGGTGCTGCCCGATGACGCCGACGAGCCGACCCTCGCGCCCGTCGAGGCGATCGGCGCCGCCGCGGCCTCCGCATCGGTGAGCGTGCCGCTCGTCGGCCGGATCGCCGCCGGCATCCCGATCACCGCCGAGGAGCAGGTGGAGGACGTCTTCACCCTCCCCCAGCAGCTCGTGGGCGACGGGGAGCTGTTCCTGCTGCAGGTCGTCGGGGACTCGATGGTCGACGCCGCGATCTGCGACGGCGACTGGGTCGTCGTGCGCTCGCAGCCGGTCGCGCAGAAGGGCGAGATCGTGGCGGCGATGATCGACGGGGAGGCGACGGTCAAGACCTTCGCCCAGAGCGACGGCCACGTCTGGCTGATGCCGCACAACCCCGCGTTCGCCCCGATCCTGGGCGACCACGCCGAGATCCTCGGCAAGGTCGTGGCGGTGCTGCGCGCCGTCTGACGTGGGCTCAGCGCGCCGCGCTCACTCCCCCGCGCGGGCCAGTCGTCCGAGGGCGGCGAGGGCGACCTCGGGATCCTGCGTGGGCCACAGCGGCGGCATCGCCTCGCGCAGCACGGCTCCGTAGCGCTTGGTGCGCAGGCGCGGGTCGAGGACCGCGACCATGCCGCGGTCCTCGTGCGAGCGGATCAGTCGCCCGGCCCCCTGCGCGAGCAGCAGCGAGGCGTGGCGCACCGAGACCTGCATGAACCCGCTGCCGCCCTCCGCGTCCGCCCGCTCGGAGCGCGCGGAGGTCAGCGGATCGTCGGGACGCGGGAACGGCAGGCGGTCGATGGTCACCAGGCGGCAGGTGCGTCCCTGGACGTCCACGCCCTGCCACAGCCCGATGGTCCCGAACAGGCTCGCGGTGTCGTCGCCGCGGAACTGCTCGACGAGCCGGGGCAGGGAGTCCTCCCCCTGCAGGCCGATCGGCAGGTCGAGCCGCGCGCGCACATGCTCGGCGGCGGCCTCCGCTCCTCGCCGCGAGGAGAACAGGCAGAGCGCCCCGCCGTGCGAGGCCTCGACGAGCTCGGTGAGGTGGTCGAGCATCGCGAGCGACGGGCCCTCTCGGCCGGGCGCGGGCAGGTGGGAGGCGACGTAGAGGATCCCCTGGCGGCGATAGTCGAAGGGGCTGCCCACGTCGATCCCCGCCCACGCGCTGCGGTCCTCGAGCGGGGGGACGTCCTCGGCGTCCATGCGTCGGCGCGAGCCCAGTCCGATGGCGCGGGCGGGCGGCTCGAAGCGTCCGCCCAGGGCGAGCGTCGCGGAGGTGAGCACGGCGGTGGTGTCCTCGAGGATGCGTCCGCGCATGGCGCCCGCGACGTCGAGCGGGGCGACCTGGAGGCTCGAGCGGCCGGTGCGCTCGGAGTGGGAGACCGAGACGACGTCGTCCTCGTCGGGCGCGGTGAGGCGCTCGCAGACATCGACGATCTCCTGCAGGTTCGCGCGCACCGCCTTGCGGGCGCCGGCCGCGGTCGGTGCGTCGCCGCCCGCGTCCTTGGCGTCGGCGTGCGCGCCGCGCGCCTCCGTGCGCAGGTGCGTGAGGGCGTCGGCGGCGGCTGTGGGCAGGGCGCCCATGACGCGTCCGTCGGGCAGCTCGGGCAGGACCGTGTTCAGCTCCTCGCCGGCGTCGTCGAGCGCGGTCGCGGCGACGCCGAGACCGCGCAGCTCGCGCACGGCTCCGCGCACCATGCCCACGGTCAGCTGGTCGGTGACGGCGCTCGTCACGCGAGCGGTGAGCTCGTGCGCCTCGTCGAAGACCACGGCGTCGTGGTCGGGGATGATGCCGTGGTTGTCGAAGGAGTCGATCGCGAGCAGCGCGTGATTGGTGACCACGAGGTCGACCTCGCGGGCGACGGCGCGGTTGCGCTCGGCGAAGCACTGGTCCACGAGCGGGCAGTGCCCTCCCAGGCACTGCGAACCGGTCACCGAGACCTGGTGCCAGGCGCGGTCGGAGACGGGCATGTCCAGATCGTCGCGGTCGCCGGTGTCGGTGAGCGCAGACCACTCGCGCAGCCGCTTCACCTGATCCCCGAGGCGTTCGGAGGAGCCGCTCGCGGGATCGGCGGCGGTCTGGGAGAAGAGCGCCCCGGGGTCGATGTCGCTCGGGTAGCCGCCGTCGATCTTGTGCAGGCACAGGTAGTTCCCGCGCCCCTTGAGCAGGGAGAAGGTGGGGGTGCGCGGGAGGTGCGGGGCGAGCGCCTCGACGATGCGCGGGAGGTCCTTGCGCACGATCTGCGACTGCAGGGCGATGGTCGCCGTGGAGATCACGACGGGCCGTCCCGTCACGACCGCGTGGCGCAGTGCGGGCACGAGGTACGCGAGCGATTTGCCCGTGCCGGTGCCGGCCTGGACCAGCAGGTGACGCTGCCCCTCGAGGGCCGTGTCGACCGCATTCGCCATCCGGGTCTGGCCCTCGCGGCGCGTCCCCTCGAGGCCCGCCACGGCGGCGTCCATGAGCACGTCGAGATCGGCGATCGGCGACGCGGAGGCTTCACGGGCGGCAGGCACCGGCCCACCCTAGCCGCGGGCCGTGCGCGCATCGCCGAGGCGCGTCGGGGCCCGCGGAGGTGACGCGTCACGTCGGCCGGGGAGGGGCCGATGTCCTCGGGAGCGGCCCCGCTGGCGCAGCGCCTCAGGCGTCGACGAGCGACCGGATCTCCGCGGCGAGCGCGGAGTCGACCCGCGCGTGCAGGCGCGTGCCCTCGGGCAGGTGCTCCTCGCCGAGGATCTCGCCGGTCGAGTGGGCGCGCGAGACGAGGTCGCCGCGCGTGTACGGCACGACCGTGTCGATCTCGACGGCCGGCCGCGGGAGGCGCTCGGCGATGAGGTCGCGCAGTTCGTCGACCCCCTCGCCCGTGCGCGCGGAGACCACGGCGGACTCCCCCGCCAGGCTGCGCAGGCGCGCGATCGTCTCGGGCGACGCGATGTCGGCCTTGTTCAGCACGATGATCTCGGGGACGTCGAAGCCGTCGATGTCGGCGAGCACACCGCGCACCGCCCGGATCTGGCCCTCGGGATCGGGATGCGAGGCATCCACCACGTGGAGCAGCAGGTCGGCGTCGCCGACCTCCTCGAGGGTCGAGCGGAACGCCTCGACGAGCTCCGTGGGCAGGTGTCGCACGAAGCCCACGGTGTCGGCGTAGGTGAACTCGCGGCCGTCGGGCGTCTGGGCCCGTCGGACCGTCGGGTCCAGGGTCGCGAACAGGGCGTTCTCCACGAGGACGCCGGCGCTCGTGAGCCGGTTCAGCAGCGAGGACTTCCCGGCGTTCGTGTAGCCGGCGATCGCGACGGCGGGTACCTCGCGGCGGTGGCGGTCGGCGCGCTTGGCCTCGCGGCTCGGGGCCATGTCCCTGATCTCGCGGCGCAGCTTGGACATCCGCGTGCGGATGCGACGGCGGTCCAGCTCGATCTTCGTCTCGCCGGGTCCGCGCGAGCCCATGCCGGCGCCGCCCGCGGCGACGCGCCCGCCGGCCTGACGGGACATGGACTCGCCCCAGCCGCGCAGGCGCGGCAGCAGGTACTCGAGCTGCGCGAGCTCGACCTGCGCCTTGCCCTCGCGGGACTTGGCGTGCTGGGCGAAGATGTCCAGGATCAGCGCGGTGCGGTCGACGACCTTGACCTTGACGATGTCCTCGAGGGCGCGGCGCTGGCTGGGCGCGAGCTCGCCGTCGGCCACGACGGTGTCCGCACCGGTCTCGGCGACGATCTCGGCGAGCTCCGCGGCCTTGCCCTTGCCCAGGAAGGTCGCGGGGTCGGGGTGCTGGCGGCGCTGCATGACGCCGTCGAGCACCTCGGAGCCGGCGGTCTCGGCGAGCGCGGCGAGCTCCCGCAGGCTGTTCTCGGCGTCATCGGAGTTGCCGGAGGTGTAGATGCCGGCGAGGACCACGCGCTCGAGGCGCAGCTGGCGGTACTCGACCTCGGTGACGTCCTCGATGTCCGTGCGGATGCCCGCGACGCGGCGCAGGGCGCGGCGGTCGGCGAGGTCGAGCTGCTCGCCGTCGGTGTCCGAGGCGTAGGTGACGGCGGAGACGGAGGCGTCGCCGCGCGCGAGGATCCGACGGGTCAGGGGGTCGCTGCTCGTGCGCTCGTCCGCTCCGGCGGCCTCCTCGCCGCCGTGCTCCTGCGCGGGGGCGTTCTCGGAGTCCGGGTGAAAAGCGATCGGCACGGTTGCGGCCTTCTTCCTGTGGGGTGCGTCGGGCGGGTGCTGCGGGGATCCGCCGCGGGCGGATCGTGAGCATCAAGAATCCCACGGTCCGGCGCGCGGGGCGAGAGATTTATGCCCAGGGCGCATCGGCCGACGGGGTCCCGGCGCGCCGGATGCGTACGCTGTGTCCGTGTCCGAGCACTACTTCTCCCCCACCAGCGCGACCGACGCCTCCCGCCTGCCGCTGACTGCGCGGCTCGCGGGCGCCGAGAGGGACCTCGTCACCTCCCGCGCGGTGTTCTCCTCACGCGGGCTGGACAAGGCGACCGCGGTGCTCCTGGACCGTCTGGACACGCTCGCCCCGGTGCCGTCCGGGGCGCGGATGCTGGATCTGGGCTGCGGGTGGGGACCGATCGCGCTCAGCGCCGCGCTGCTCCATCCGGACGCGGAGGTCTGGGCTGTCGACGTCTCCGAGCGCGCCCGCGAGATCACCGCGGAGAACGCCGAGCGGCTGGGCCTGCGGGTGCACGTCGCCGCACCCGACGACGTCCCCTCCGACCTGCTGTTCGACACCATCTGGTCGAACCCGCCCATCCGGATCGGCAAGCAGGAGCTGCACGATCTCCTGCTGCGCTGGTGCGGACGCCTCTCCGCGCAGGGCACCGCCGGCCTCGTGGTCGGCAAGAACCTCGGCGCGGATCCCCTGGCCGCATGGCTGGACGACCGGCTGCCGGGGCGCACGGTGCAGAAGGTCGCGAGCGCGAAGGGCTTCCGGATCCTCGAGGTCGGACCTCTCGCGGAATCCTGAGCGCGCCCCTCCCGGGGCAGGCGAGCACGGCGCGCGATCCGACGTGATCCGATCTGCGGAGCGTGAGCCGCGCGGCATCCGATCGAGCGATCGGGGGCCGGCCGGACGATCGGCGGCCGATCGTCCCCTCCGGACCGGTCAGGCGTGCGGGAGCGCGGTCTCCCCGTCGGCCACGAGCTGCGCGGGGCCGGCGAGGGTGACCTGGCCGTCCTCGGCGCGGGCGACCTCGAGGGTCCCGCCGGGCACGTCGACCCGCCAGGGTCCGCTGCCGCCGTCCCCGGCCCAGAGGGCGGAGACCACGCCGACGGCCGCCGCGCCCGTCCCGCAGGACTGGGTCTCGCCGACGCCCCGCTCGAAGACGCGCATCGCCACGTGCGCGGGACCGCGGCGGACGACGAACTCGATGTTCGCCCCGTGCTCGGGCTCGGGGTCGAGGCCCGGGCGGACGGTCAGATCGAGATCCTCGAGGACCAGGTCCTCGGGCAGCTCGACGACCGCATGGGGATTGCCCATGTCCGCGTCCCACGCGGGCAGCTCTCGCCCGGCGATGCGCACCGTGCGGGCGGGCCCGTCGGACACGTCGGCGGGGCCCATGCCCACGCGCACCTGCCAGGGGTCGCCCGGGGCCGGCGGATCCGCGAGGACCTCGAGGCGGCGCACGCCGGAGCGGGTCCAGATGTCCAGGGGCGCCTCGCCCCCCGGCAGTCGCCCGGCGCGCGAGAGGAAGGCGGCGAACACGCGCACGCCGTTCCCGCACATCTCGGCGATCGAGCCGTCGGCGTTCCGGTAGTCCATGAACCATTCGGGGGCGTCGGCGGGGGCGTCGATGCCGGCGGCGCGGGTGCGCACCACGCGGATCACGCCGTCGCCGCCGATGCCGCCGCGGCGGTCCGCGAGCGCCGCGACCACGGAGGCGTCGAGCGCGAGAGCGCCGTCCGGGTCGTCGAGGACCACGAAGTCGTTGCGGGTGCCGTGCCCCTTGGTGAAGCGCAGCGCAAGGGGCGCGGAGGCGGTGGCCGCGGAGGACTCGTCACGGTGTGTCGGCATGCCCGGAAGCCTACGCGCGCACCTCCGCGCGATGCGCGGCGACGAGGTCCAGCGCACGTGCGAGGAGATCGTCGGAGGACGCCGGCAACCAGGCCACGCGCTCGTCGCGCCGGAACCAGGTGTCCTGCTTGCGCACCAGGCGCCGGGTACCGGCGACCGTCGCGTCGATCGCCTCGCGGCAGGTCATGGCGTCGTCGAGGACGGCGAGCGCCTGCTCGTACCCGATCGCGCGGCGCGCGGTCGCGCCCTCGTCGAGCCCCTGCGCGCGCAGGGCGCGGACCTCGTCGAGCAGCCCCTGCTCGACCATCCGATCCACGCGCACCGCGACCCGTGCACGCAGGTCCTCGCGTTCGCGGTGCAGTCCGATCTGCAGCGTCGCGGGGTCCAGGTGCTCGCGCTGCGGGAGGAAGGCGCGGAAGGATCCTCCGGTGATCTCGCCGACCTCGAGGGCGCGCACGATGCGCCGCGCGTCCTGCGCTCCGATCGCCGCGGCGGCCCCGGGATCGGTGCGCTCGAGCTCGGCCCGCAGGGAGGCGACGCCCTCGCTCTCGGCGCGCCGCTCCAGTCGCGCACGGACCTCGGGATCCGTGGGCGGGAAGCGGATGTCGTCGAGGAGGGCGCGCACGTACAGACCGGATCCGCCGACGACGACGGGAACGTGCCCGCGGGCGCGGATCTCCGTGATCGCCGCACGGGCCTCGCGCTGGTAGGCGGAGACGCTGGCCTCCTGCGTCACCTCGAGCACGTCCAGCAGATGGTGTGGGACGCGCTCGCGCTCGGCGGCGCCGACCTTCGCCGTGCCGATGTCCATGCCGCGGTAGAGCTGCAGGGCGTCCGCGTTGACGATCTCGCCGTCCAGGCTCTCGGCGAGGTCGAGGGCCAGGTCGGACTTGCCCGTGGCGGTCGCGCCGACGATCGCGAGGATCGGCAGGTGCGGGGCGGGCGCGGGCATGCTGCGCACTGTACCCGGAGTGCCGTGGACAACCCCCGCGGTGCCCTCGCGCGCGCAAGGGGCTAGTGTGGGGCCCGTCCCGATCGCCCCTACGTCCACGAGGTTCCAGGTGACACAGCAGCAGGCCTCCTCCGCCACCGCGTCGATGGAGGGTCTGGACCCGATCAGCACCGACCGCGTCGAGGCGGCGCTGTCCGGCCACGGCTACGCCTTCGTGGAGGACACCGATCATCCCGAGGTGCTGCGCGCGCGGTTCGACGACTACCGCTTCCAGTTCATGCTCACCGGCGAGGCCGGCAGCGTGCTGCAGATCCGCGGCCGCTGGAACCGCTCCGTCTCGCGCGCCCACAAGCCCGAGATGCTCAAGCTCTGCAACGAGTGGAACATGAGCCGCGTCTGGCCCAAGGTGTACGTGCGACGCGAGTCCGAGGGCCTGCTGGGGCTGTACGGCGAGGTCACCTCCGACTTCAGCTCGGGCGCCTCCGATCAGCAGATCGACCGCGCGATCGAGTGCGGGCTGCGCACCGTCATCGCGTTCTTCCACGAGCTCGAGGAGCGCCTGGGCGCGGAGGTCGACGAGCTCGACGACTGAGCCCGCCCGCTCGGGGGATCCCCCGGGAGCCGGGGCCCGACCGCGCTGGCGTCCGTGCCGCAGCACCGCGTACGTGCCGATCGCCGAGGCCGTCCAGAAGATCCTCGACGAGAACCATGACGACCCGCAGGAGGTGATCGGCTGATGCAGCCGAAGATCGTAGGACACCGCGGTGCCGCGAGGCTCGCTCCCGAGAACACGCTGCGCGCCTTCCGCGCGGGCGTCGACGCGGGCGCGGACCTTCTCGAGTGCGACGTGCACCTGAGCGCCGACGGGCAGCTCGTGATCATGCACGACACCACGATCGACCGCACCGCCGCCGAGGACTCCCCGCTGCGCAGCGGGTCCCTCGCGGAGCTCACCCGTGCCGAGCTCGACACCGTGCTGCTGCCGGACGGCGAGCGCATCCCCTCCCTCGAAGCGGTCCTCGATATCGCCCAGGGCGCGGGCGTCCCGATCTTCGTCGAGGTCAAGGCGGTGGCGGCCGCCGAGCAGACGGCGCAGCTGCTCGTCGACCGGGACCTCGACCAGAGCAGAGACGGGGTGGCCCCCGCCTGGATCATCTCCTTCAAGCCCGAGGCGCTGCGCGCCGCCCGGGCGGTGGCTCCGCAGATCCCGCTCTCGGCGATCACGCACGTCGCCGACGAGGACTTCTGGGCGCTCGCCGAGGAGCTCCGGACCGAGGCCGTGAGCCTGCAGATGTCGAAGCTGCCGGACGCCGACGTCGCCCGCGCCCGCGAGGCCGGGCATCTCGTGAACGCCTGGACCATCAACGACGAGGAGCCGCTGCACCGCGCCGTCGCCCTCGGCGTCGACACGGTCACGAGCGACGACCCGGCGTGGGCCCGCCGCGTCCTCGCGGGTCGCGGGGGCGCCGGCGCGCACTGACCCGCGTCAGCGCGGGCGGAGGATCACCGGCACGGCCGCGGACCGGGCGTCGTCAGCGGGCGCGCAGGGTCGGCATGCCGAGGCCGACGGGCCCCTGCGGGGCCGGCGCCCCGGTCCCGCACGCATCGCCGTCGCCGAGGCCGCTCTCGCGCGCCTCCCAGGCGTCGCCCGAGCGGGTGCGGCGGACGGCGAACGGACTGTCGGCGATGAGGTAGTGCCCGGCCGCGCGGGTGACCGTCGTGGTCACGAGGTCGCCGGGGCGCGGCCGCTCTCCGTCCGCCGTGTCCTCGGGCAGGGCCACGTGCACGAGTCGGTTGTCCGCCGCGCGGCCCGAGATGCGGTGGGTGTCCGCGTCGCGCGTGCCCTCGCCCTCGGCGATGAGCACCTCGACCTCGCGGCCCTCGAAGGCGCGGTTCTCCTCGAGGCCGATGCGCTCCTGGAGCGCGGTGAGCCGCTCGAAGCGCTCGCGGACGACCTCGGGCGGGACCTGGTCCTCCATGGTCGCGGCGGGCGTGCCCGGGCGCACCGAGTACTGGAAGGTGAAGGCGCTCGCGAAGCGGGAGGCCTCCACGACCTCGAGGGTGCGCGCGAAGTCGTCCTCGGTCTCGCCGGGGAAGCCGACGATGATGTCCGTCGTGATGGCCGCGTGCGGGATCCTCTCGCGCACGCGGTCGAGGATGCCGAGGAACTTCTTCGACCGGTAGGACCTGCGCATGCGCCGCAGCACGTCGTCGGAGCCGGACTGCAGCGGCATGTGCAGCTGGGGCATCACCGCGGGGGTCTCGGCCATCGCGTCGATGACGTCGTCCGTGAACATCGCCGGGTGCGGGGAGGTGAAGCGGACGCGCTCGAGGCCGTCGATCTCCCCGCAGGCGCGCAGCAGCTTCGCGAAGGCGCCCCGGTCCCCGAACTCCACGCCGTAGGAGTTCACGTTCTGCCCCAGCAGGGTCACCTCGATCGCGCCGCTCGCGACGAGGTCGCGGACCTCCGCCAGCACGTCCCCGGGTCGGCGGTCGCGCTCCGTGCCGCGCAGGGAGGGGACGATGCAGAAGGTGCACGTGTTGTTGCAGCCCACGCTGATCGACACCCAGCCCGCGTAGACGGATTCGCGGCGCGTGGGGAGCGTCGAGGGGAAGACCTCGAGGGACTCCAGGATCTCGACCTCGGCGCGGGCGTTGTGGCGGGAGCGCTCGAGCAGCACGGGCAGGGAGCCGATGTTGTGGGTGCCGAAGACGACGTCGACCCAGGGCGCGCGCTCGGTGATCGCGGAGCGGTCCTTCTGGGCGAGGCAGCCGCCCACGGCGATCTGCATGCCGGGGTTCGCGTCCTTGCCGGGGCGCAGGGCGCCGAGGGTGCCGTAGAGGCGGTTGTCGGCGTTCTCGCGCACGGCGCAGGTGTTGAAGACGACCACGTCGACCTCGCCGCGGCGGGGATCCGCTGCGGCGGGCGCGGCGACGTAGCCGGCCTCCTCGAGCAGGCCCGTGAGGCGCTCGGAGTCGTGGACGTTCATCTGGCAGCCGAAGGTGCGGACCTGGTAGGTGCCGCGAGCGGCGGAGGCGGCGTCGGCGTTCTGCGGGGCGAGCACGGAAGTCATGATGCGACCAGGGTACGACCCGTCCACGGGGGCGCCGCGAAGGCCACCATGGGGTAACGGACCGGGCCGAGCAGGGATGCGGGCGGCCGGGAGAGCGTACGGTCGCGCCATGACCCAGACCACATCTGCGTCCCGGAGTGAGTCCGGGACGGCCCCTCCCCTCGTGACGATGCGAGAGGTGCAGAAGCATTTCGGGGACCTCCACGTGCTCCGGGACATCGATCTCGAGGTCGATGCGGGCGAGGTGGTCGTGGTGCTGGGCCCCTCGGGTTCCGGGAAGTCGACGCTGTGCCGCACGATCAACCGCCTGGAGACCATCGACTCCGGCGACATCACGATCGACGGCAGTCCGCTGCCCTCCTCCGGCCCCGGGCTCGCGCGGCTGCGGGCGGAGGTGGGCATGGTCTTCCAGTCCTTCAACCTCTTCGCCCACAAGAGCGTGCTGGACAACGTGACCGTCGCCCCCATCAAGGTCAAGAGGATGCCGCGCCGGGAGGCCGAGGAGCTCGGCATGAGGTTGCTCGAGAGGGTGGGCGTGGCCGACCAGGCGCAGAAGCTGCCCGCGCAGCTCTCGGGCGGGCAGCAGCAGCGGGTCGCGATCGCACGCTCCCTGGCGATGCAGCCCAAGCTCATGCTGTTCGACGAGCCCACGTCGGCCCTCGACCCCGAGATGATCAACGAGGTCATCGAGGTGATGACCGACCTCGCCCGCGAGGGGATGACGATGATCGTTGTCACCCACGAGATGGGCTTCGCGCGCCGCACGGCCGACAGGGTCGTGTTCATGGACGCGGGACGGATCCTCGAGGTCGCCCCGCCCGACCGGTTCTTCACCGCGCCCGAGTCCGAGCGCGCGAAGGATTTCCTGTCCAAGATCCTCCACCACTGACCGCACTTACCGCCGCGCGAAGCCGCTCGGCACCCGAGGCACCGAAGGAGCCCGTCATGTCACGCCAGCGTCCCGATCACGTCCCCACCGAGCACCAGCCCTCCCCCGCCGGTCCCGCAGTCCGCACGGGCCTCTCCCTGCGCCCGGGCGCCCCCAGCCGTCGCGTCTTCCTCACCGGGACGGTCGGCGCCGCCGCGGCGCTCACCCTCGCCGCGTGCGGAGGAGGCGACGACGCCTCCGACGACGTCGCCGATGTCGACTCCTCGAGCTTCGAGGAGGGCTCGACGATGGCGAAGCTCGCCGACGCCGGGAAGATCACCGTCGGCACCAAGTTCGACCAGCCGCTGTTCGGCCAGGCGGGCCCCGACGGCAAGCCCACCGGTTTCGACGTCGAGATCGCGAAGATGATCGCCGCGGCCCTCGGCATCAAGGCCGACAAGATCGAGTGGACCGAGACCGTCTCGGCGAACCGCGAGCCGTTCATCCAGAACGGTCAGGTCGACATCGTGGTCGCGACCTACACGATCAACGACGAGCGCAAGAAGGTCGTCGACTTCGCGGG
Source organism: Brachybacterium sp. ACRRE (assembly GCF_022346485.1). NCBI lineage: Bacteria > Bacillati > Actinomycetota > Actinomycetes > Micrococcales > Dermabacteraceae > Brachybacterium > Brachybacterium sp. ACRRE. The sequence goes on from NZ_JAKRMO010000018.1 coordinate 20,265, forward strand.
CCCGTACTACACCGCCGGCCAGGCGCTCATGGTGAAGAAGGGCGACGACGCGATCACGGGACCGGACGATCTCAAGGACAAGAACGTCTGCTCGGTCGAGGGCTCGACCCCCGCGCAGAACATCGAGGACAACTACCCCGACGCGAAGCTCGTCACCTTCGACACCTACTCCAAGTGCGTCACCGCCCTGGACAACGGCCAGGCCGACACCGTCACCACCGACAACGTGATCCTGGCCGGCTTCGTCGCGGCCGACAAGGACAAGCTGCAGATGGTCGACGACGGAAAGACCTTTACGAAGGAGCCCTACGGGATCGGTCTGAAGAAGGGCGACGACGACTTCCGCGAGTTCATCAACGACACCCTCCAGAAGGCCTACGACGACGGCAGCTGGGCCGAGGCCTGGAAGTCGACGGCCGGGCAGGTCCTGCCCACCCCGGACCCGCCGAAGATCGACCGCTACTGAGCGCCCGCAGCCGAGCCGCCGCCCATGGGAAGCCTCCTCGCCTCGCGCGCCGCCGTCTGGGACGCGTTCACCACCACCCTCTTCCTCGCCGTCACCGCCGGAGTGCTCGCGCTGCTGGTGGGGACGCTGCTCGCCGCCATGCGGGTCTCCCCCTACGCGCCGCTGCGCACCGTGGCGACCGTGTACACCGAGTTCCTGCGCAACACCCCGCTCACGATCGTGTTCTTCTTCTTCGTGTTCGTGACCCCCTCGATGGGGTTCACCTTCGCCTACAAGGTGGCGGCGGTGATCGCGCTGACCTGCTACACCTCGGCGTTCGTCGCGGAGGCCGTGCGCTCGGGCATCAACTCGGTGGCGGTGGGGCAGGCGGAGGCGGCGCGCTCGCTGGGCATGTCGTTCGGCCAGAACCTCGCGATCGTGGTGCTCCCGCAGGCCTTCCGCACGGCGATCCCTCCGCTGATCAGCGTGCTCATCGCTCTCGTGAAGAACACCTCGGTCGCCGGCGCCTTCAGCGTGCTCGAGCTGTTCGCGCTCTCGAAGCGGCTGACGAACGCGCACTCCTCGGACGTCATCGCGATCCTCGTGGGCATCGCGCTGTGCTATCTGGTCATCTGCATCCCGCTGGGGCGTCTCGCAGCGGCCCTCGAACGGAAGGCGGCGTTCGCACGATGAGCAGCGGTCCTATCCTGTACGACGTCCCCGGGCCCGACGAGAAGCGGCGCGAACGCCGCGTGAGCTGGGTGGTCGGCGCCCTCCTGGTCATCGTCCTGGTGGTGCTGGGGTGGCGTCTCGCCTCCAACGGCGTGTTCGACGACCGCTGGCGGATCCTCGTCGAGGCGCCCCCGAACTTCGCCGGCTACCAGGTGCAGGACATCTGGTCGGCCGTCTTCCGGGGACTGCTCAACACGCTGCTGGCCGCGGTGATCTCCCTGCCGCTCGCGATGATCCTGGCGATCCTCCTGGTCTCGCTCCGCTCGGCGCCGTGGCGCGGTCTGCGGTGGCTCGCCTCGGCGGTGATCGAGATCTTCCGTGCGCTGCCCGTCGTGCTCGTCATGCTGTTCGGGATCCTCGTGCTCCCCGGCGCCTCGCCCCTGGTCGCTGTGGTCTTCGGCCTCGTCGTCTACAACGCGGCGGTCTTCGCGGAGATCCTGCGCGCGGGCATCAGCGCGCTGCCCGCCGGCCAGACCGAGGCCGCGTACTCGCTGGGGATGCGCAGCGGTCTGATCTACCGCACGATCCAGCTGCCGCAGTCGGTGCGCATGATGCTCCCCTCGCTCATCGCCCAGGGCGTCGTCCTCATCAAGGACTCCTCGCTCGGGTACATCGTGGGCTATGCGGAGCTGCTGCGCCAGATCAGCCGGGTCGCCGACGCGCTCACCAACGCCGACTACCTGCTCCCCCTGCTGGCCGTGGGTGCCGCCGTGTTCGTGACCCTCAACGTGCTGCTCTCACGCCTGGCGGTGTGGGTCCAGCGCCATGGGCGTCTGCAGCGCCGGGGTGCCCGCGTGGCGCGCACCGCAACTCTCGTGGAGGAGTGACCCGCCCGCCGCAGCGCCCTCAGCGTCGTCAGCGGCCGGTGGCGGCGAGGAGCTCGCTCGAGACCACGCGCCGGATGAGCGCGCCGTCGTAGCCGCGACGGCGCAGGTACCCCTCGAGGCGGCGGGCCATGCGGGCGCGCTCTGAGCGGTCCTCCATGTCGGTGCGGCGGCTCTCGGGTGCGATGCGGCCGCGCACGAGCTCGCGGCAGCGCTCCTCCTCCTCGAGCTCCGCGTGCTGCGGCGTGCCCGCCTGCGCCACCAGCGCCGCGTCGATATCGGAGGCCGCGACGCCCTTCGCCTCGAGCTCGCGACGCAGCGCCTCGTCCGCCAGACCGCGGAACTCCCGGCGCTGCGTCACCCAGTCGCGGGCGAAGGCCGCGTCGTCGATGAGGTCCGCGTGGGCGATCCGCTGCATGACCTCGTGGGCCACATCGGCCGGGACCTCGCGCTCGCGCAGGCGCGCGGACATCTCCCCGGCGCTGCGTCGCCTGGTGGAGAGCAGGCGCATGAGATACCGGCACTGGGAGACGACCTGCTTCTCGCGCTCGCACTCGGCCTCGGTGGGCTCGGCGGGAGCGCGGGCGAGGATCTCGTCGGTGCGCGCGGCGAGGTCGCGCTGCACGGGGGCGCGGTGCGCGGGCGTGGGGTGGGTCGGTGTCATGGCTCAGGGGTCCTGGGGACGAGAGCGCGCGACGGCATGGGATGCATGCCGCCGCGCGCTGGGTCGGATTCCGTCCCGGTCATGGGTGACCGATCGGGGTGGCCGGATCAGATCGTCGCCGGGACGTCCTCGTCGAGGAACTCGCCGGCGTCGAAGGACTCGCCCTCGGCCTCGGCCGGAGCCTCCTCCTTGACGGCGTACTCACCCACACCGAGGGTCTGCAGGATCTTCTGCTCGATCTCGGCGGCGAGGTCCGGGTTGTCCTTGAGGAACTGGCGGGCGTTCTCCTTGCCCTGGCCCAGCTGGTCGCCCTCGTAGGTGAACCAGGCGCCGGACTTGCGCACGATGCCGTTCTCCACGCCCATGTCGATGAGGCCGCCCTCGCGGGAGATGCCCTCGCCGTAGAGGATGTCGAACTCGGCCTGCTTGAATGGCGGGGCCATCTTGTTCTTCACGACCTTGACGCGGGTGCGGTTGCCCACGGAGTCCTGACCGGTCTTCAGGGTCTCGATGCGGCGGATGTCCATGCGCACGGAGGCGTAGAACTTCAGGGCCTTGCCGCCCGTGGTGGTCTCCGGGCTGCCGAAGAACACACCGATCTTCTCGCGCAGCTGGTTGATGAAGATCGCGGTGGTGCCCGAGGAGGACAGCGCACCGGTGAGCTTGCGCAGCGCCTGGGACATGAGGCGCGCCTGCAGGCCGACGTGGGAGTCGCCCATCTCGCCCTCGATCTCCGCCTTGGGCACGAGCGCGGCGACGGAGTCGACGACCACCACGTCCAGGGCGCCGGAGCGGATCAGCATGTCGGCGATCTCGAGGGCCTGCTCGCCGGTGTCCGGCTGGGAGACCAGCAGGGCGTCGGTGTCCACGCCGAGCTTCTTCGCGTACTCGGGGTCCAGGGCGTGCTCGGCGTCGATGAACGCGGCGATGCCGCCGTTGCGCTGGGCGTTGGCGACCGCGTGCAGGGCCACCGTGGTCTTGCCCGAGGACTCCGGGCCGTAGATCTCCACGATGCGGCCGCGGGGCAGGCCGCCGATGCCGAGGGCGGCGTCGAGGGCGACCGAGCCGGTGGGGATGACCTCGACCGGAGGGCGGGTGTCATCGCCCAGGCGCATGATCGAGCCCTTGCCGAACTGGCGGTCGATCTGGGCGAGGGCGTTGTCGAGGGAGGACGCTCGGTCCTTGGACGCGCGGTCCTTGGGTGCGGAGCTGGACTTCGCTGCGGGCATGTTCTGTTCCTTCCGGGGAGCCGGTGCGACCGGCGGATGCGTGCCGTGCGGCCACACTAGGTCGACGGTCGGACATCCGGGAGGATCCCGCCCCGCCTGTGGATGGAGGGCCCCTGTGGAGGACCCGTGGGCGAGGGCGGATCGGTCCTGTGCGGAACCGGTCGTCGGGCGCCACGATACCCGAACAGATGTTCGAACGCACGTATGCGACACGCGGCGCGCCGGTCGTCCGGCGCGCCGCGTGGAAGAAGGGCCCGCGTGCTGGTGAGGCGGCCTGCGGCCCCTCAGCGATGCCGCAGCTCGGGAGGGATCTCCCAGCGCCGCGACTCCGGGACGTCCATCTCGTCGCACAGGGCGGTCCAGACCGCCCGCACGTCCTCGCCCTGGGCGATCGCCTGGGCGGGGGTGCGGTGGCCGAGCCGCGCGAGGGCGAGCTCCTGCGTGTACGTCGTCGCGAGGGTGCGCCCGAAGACGTGGTCCGCGAGCTGCGTGTACTCGCTGCGGCGCACGTCAGGCGGCGCCGACGAGGCTCTCGGTGCCGTCGGCCAGACCCTCGGGGATGGTGTCGGGGATGCTCATGCCCTCGGCCACGGCGATGCGGTCGGAGACCTCGCGCAGCACGAAGGACAGGGGCATGCCGAGCGCCTCGGTGACCGAGGAGAGCAGCTCGCTCGAGGCCTCCTTCTGGCCGCGCTCGATCTCGCTGAGGTAGCCCAGCGAGACGCGGGCGTCCGAGGAGACCTGTCGGAGGGTGCGACCCTGGGAGCGCCGGGTCTCGCGCAGGACGTCGCCGAGCTCCTGGCGGAAGAGGATCATGGGTCGGACTCCCTTCGTGTGCGCGGGGGCGGCCGTGGCCGCATCCGCGAGTGCGTGCGTGTCCCTGCGGGGGGTGCGGAGCGCCCCGGCGGGGAGCTGCGCTCCCGCGCGCAGGGTCCCGGGACGGGTGGTCGCGCGGGCGGGCGCCGGGTGTCCGGGGCGCCGTGCGCGGGTGGGATTCATCGTGCTCATCACGGTGAGTGCAACGTCCCGACCGCTCCGGGTGTTCCCGATCCTACGGTCGGCTCCCTCGGAGAACCCAGTGCATTGCCCCTCATGACGCTGTGCGGACGGGCCGTCGAACCCCGGCCGAGGGTCCCCTCGGCGCATCGCGCGAGGTCAGAAGGGGGCCTGCGCCATCCGTTCGAGCTCGGTGCGCAGCAGGTCGAGCGCGACGCCGACGCTCTCCTCACGGATCTCGGCGCGAGAACCGGCGAGATGCAGCTCACGCTCGAGGGCGATCCGGGGCTCCTGCGCGGACCGGTCCCCGCCCCCGCGCACCGCGACGGCGAGGTGGACGGTCCCCTCGGGGACGCCGCGATCGTCGGCCCCCGGACCGGCGACCCCGGTGGTCGACACGGCGAGATCGGCGTCGTAGAGAGAGAGCGCACCGCGGGCCATGGCCCGGGCGACCTCCGCCGTGACGGCGCCGGTGCGCTCGAGCTCGGCGGCGTCGACCCCGAGCACGCGGTGCTTGGCCCCGTAGCTGTAGCAGGCCGCTCCCCCGGCGACGCATGCGCTCGCGCCGGGAACGTCCACGAGCCGCGCGACGACGGCTCCGGCGGTGAGCGACTCCGCGGTCGCGAGCTGCAGCCCGGCCTCGGTCGCGAGAGCGATCACCGCCCGTGCGGTGTCCGGGGTCCCGCTCATCGGCGGGATGTCGAGGAGAGGGCCTCGCGACGCAGCCGCAGGCCGTCCTTGAGGTTCACCAGGCCCGAGTAGACGGTGAGGACCAGGGCGATCACCACGAGGGCGAGGCCGATCCAGCGCGCCGGGCCCCACCACAGCTCGAAGGGCAGCAGGCAGAAGGTGATCGCGATCGTCTGCATCATCGTCTTGGTCTTGCCCGCGAGGTTCGCCGGCAGCGCGCCGTACTTGAGGATCGTGAAGCGCATGATGGTGATGCCGAACTCGCGCAGCAGGATCAGGATCGTCATCCACCAGGGGATGTACTCCCAGACCGAGAGCATGACGAAGGCGGCGCCGGTCATGGCCTTGTCCGCGATCGGGTCGACGATCTTCCCGAAGTCGGTGATGAGGTTCCGGCTGCGGGCGAGGTGCCCGTCGAGGAAGTCCGTGATCATCGCGAGCACGAAGATCGCCGTGATCACGAGCCGCCCGGAGATGACGTCCGGGTAGAAGGCGGCGACGACGACGAACACCGGCACCATCACGCAGCGGATCATCGTGAGGATGTTCGCGATGTTCCACAGCGGGACGGGCGGGGCGTCCGGGTGGGTCTGCGGGGCGTTCATGCCTGCTCCTCGGTCGGCGTCGATGACGCCCGGTCGGGACTCGCGGTGTCGATCGCTCGGGCGCCGGCGGCTCACCTGCCGGTGAGCTGCCAGGCGTCCTCGCTCTCTCCCTCCGCGGAGTCGTAGTCGTCGTAGTAGTCGGTCGCGACGTCGCCCGCGTCGTGGGCGAGCGGGTCCTGGCGGTAGCGGTCGGGGGCGCCGCCCTGCGCCGAGGCGGTGGGGGCGGGTCCGACGGGCCCCGCGGGTGCGTCCCCGGAGCCGTCGTCGCCCTCGTCCGCCCCGCCGTAGCCGGCGTCGTCGTACGCGTCCTCGGAGTACCCGGCCCCGTCGCCCACGTCGGTGCCGGAGTCGAAGGGGGCGTCGGAGTCCGAGGGGGCGCGGCCCGCTGACCCGGGGTCGTCCTCGCCCTTGATGCGGGCGACGGCGCCGGCGAGGTCGTCGGGGCCGACGAGGACGTCGCGGGACTTCGAGCCGATCGACGGGCCGACGATCTCGCGGGACTCAAGCAGGTCCATCAGGCGGCCGGCCTTGGCGAAGCCGACGCGGAGCTTGCGCTGCAGCATGGAGGTCGAGCCGAACTGCGTGGTCACCACGAGCTCGGCCGCCTGCAGCAGCACCTCGAGATCGTCGCCGATGTCGTCGTCGATCTGCTTCTTGGCCGCGGCGACGGTGACGTCCTCGCGGTAGTGCGGCTTCATCTGCTTCTTGACATGGTCGACGACCTTGTGGATCTCCGACTCGTTGACCCAGGCGACCTGGGCGCGCATCGGCTTGGCCTTGCCCATCGGGTGGAACAGGGCGTCGCCCTGCCCGATGAGCTTCTCGGCCCCGGGGGAATCCAGGATCACGCGGGAGTCCTGGAGGGAGGAGGTCGAGAAGGCCAGGCGGCTGGGCACGTTCGCCTTGATGATGCCGGTGACCACGTCGACGCTCGGACGCTGGGTCGCGAGCACGAGGTGGATGCCGGCGGCGCGGGCCAGCTGCGTGATGCGCTGGATCGAGGCCTCGACGTCGCGCGGGGCGACCATCATCAGGTCCGCGAGCTCGTCGACGACGACCAGCAGGTACGGGTACGGGGCGAGGCGCCGCTCGCTGCCCGCGGGCACCTCGACCTCCCCGGCGCGCACGGCCTTGTTGAAGTCGTCGATGTGCTTGAAGCCGAAGGTCGCGAGGTCGTCGTAGCGGGCGTCCATCTCCTTGACGACCCACTCGAGGGCCTCGGCGGCCTTCTTCGGGTTGGTGATGATCGGCGTGATGAGGTGCGGGATGCCCTCGTAGATCGTGAGCTCCACGCGCTTGGGGTCCACGAGCACCATGCGCACCTCCTCCGGGGTGGCGCGCATGAGGATCGAGGTGATCATCGCGTTCACGAGGCTCGACTTGCCCGAGCCGGTGGCGCCCGCGACCAGCATGTGCGGCATCTTCGCGAGGTTCGCGACGACGTAGCCGCCCTCGACGTCCTTGCCCACGCCCATCACCATCGGGTGCTCGTTGCGGGTCGCGACGGGGCTGCGCAGCACGTCGCCGAGGGCGACGGTCTCGCGGTCGGTGTTCGGGATCTCGATGCCGATGGCCTTCTTGCCCGGGATCGGCGAGAGGATGCGCACGTCCGAGCTCGCGACCGCGTACGAGATGTTCTTGTCGAGCGCGGTGACCTTCTCGACCTTCGTGCCGGGCGCGAGCTCGACCTCGTAGCGGGTGACCGTCGGGCCGCGCGAGAAGCCGACGACCTCCGCGTTGACGTTGAACTGGGCGAAGACCTCGCCGAGGGCCTCGACCACGCGGTCGTTGGCCTCGGAGCGGGACTTCGCGGGCGGGCCCTCGAGGAGGAACGACGAGTCCGGGAGGGTGTAGACGACGTCGCCCGCGAGCTCGAGCTGCTCCCCCGCGCGCGGCAGGTCCCCGCTGGGCGGGAGGATGATCTCGGGCCGCTCCTCCTGCGCCGCCTTCGAGGCCGCGGCCGCCGACGGGGCCTGGCGGGTCTGCTGGCCGTCCTGCGCGCCCGCGGCGCTCTGACCGCGTGCGCCCTTCTGACCGCGCGCACCGGAGGCCGGCATCGGCGCGGTGCGCCCGTCGGCCCCGGCGCCGCCGGCCGGGAGGGCCGCGGTCTTCCCGGGGAACCCCTTGGCGCGGGCGTTCTCGTCGGCGACGACGTCGAACACCTCGGTGCTGTCGGTGCCCTCGGCGCCGTCCGCGGCGCGGGAGCCCTTGCGGGTGCGGGCACCGCGGGAGCGGCGGCCGCCGGCGGCGTCCTCGTCGTCCTGCACGGCGCCGGAGAAGGCCTCGTCGCCGGCGTAGCCGAACTCGTCGTGGTCGCGCGCGGCGTCCTCGGCGATCTCCTTCTTGGTGCGGCGGCGACGGGGCTTGGGCGCGGTCTCCGCCTGCTCCTCGGTCGCGGCGGGGGCGGCGGAGCGGCGCGGGCGCAGTCCGAAGCTCTCGCGCTCGGCGTCCTCCTCCTCGCTGTGGCCGACGAGGCTCGCGTACACCCCGCGGATCCGTGAGGGCAGCGCCTCGACGGGCGTGGCGGTGAGCACGAGCACCGCGAACAGGGCCACGAGGACGTAGACGGCGATCACCACGGGGGCCGGCACGAGGGCCTCGAGGGGCGCGGCGCCCAGGTAGCCGAGGACCCCGCCGCCGGAGGCGAGCGCGTCGATCCCGTCGGACGGGGCGGGCATGCGGGCGTGGATCGAGGCGATCGCGGAGAACGAGACCATGAGCAGGGCGACGCCCAGGGCGATGCGCGTGTTCGCGCGCACGAAGTCGGGGCGCCGGAACATGCGCAGCGCCCAGCCGATCGCGAGCAGGGGCACCGCGACGGAGGCGATGCCGAAGGTCCCGCCGACCACCGCGTGCACGCCGTCGAACAGCGCGCCGGGCGCGCGGAACCACTCGCGGGTCGCCACGAGGGCCGCGATCAGCAGCAGGAACAGGGCGTAGCCGTCACGGCGCTGGTCGAAGGGGACCTCCCAGCGGGCCACGCCGATCGCGCGGATGAATCCGCCGATCGCGCGGGCGATGCCGAGGTACCCGGCGCGGACTGCGCGCACCGGGAGCGGGAGCGTCGACGGATCGTGGGCGGCCGCGCCGGCTCCTTGCGAGGAGCGGGAGGACGAGGTCCGGGACGAGCCCTTCGACGCACGTGCGGGGGAAGACGTACGTGTCGCCATGGGGCCAATCTACCCTCTCGGGCCCGTCGGACCCGGGTGCGGCGACACGGAGACGTCCCGGATCCCGCTCGGGGCGAGCGGGATCCGGGACGTCCGGCACGGCGTGCGCCGGCCCGATCAGGCCTCGACGACCACCGGGATGATCATCGGGCGGCGGCGCAGGCGCTGGCCCACGTAGCGGCCCACGACCCGCCGCATGACCTGCTGCAGCTGGTGCGTGTCGCGCTTGCCGGTCTGCTCGGCGAGGGCCTTCTCGAGGGCCTTGACGATGTCGGGGCGGATCTTCTCGAAGACGGCCGTGTCCTCCGCGACGCCGCGGGCGTGGATCTCCGGGCCCGCGAGGATCTCGCCGGTCTCGGAGCTGACCACGGTGAACAGGGAGATGAAGCCCTCATCGGCGAGGATGCGGCGATCCTTGAGGTCGGCCTCGGAGATCTCGCCGATGCTGGATCCGTCCACGTACACGTAGCCGTTGGGGATCTCGCCCACGACCTTCGCGCTCCCGTCCTTGAGGTCGACCACGGAGCCGTCGTGCGCGAGGACCACGTGGTCGGAGGGCACGCCCGAGGACTCGGCGATGCGACCGTTGGCGATGAGGTGGCGGACCTCGCCGTGCACGGGCATGACGTTCTTCGGCCGCACGATGTTGTAGCAGTACAGGAGCTCCCCCGAGCTCGCGTGCCCGGAGACGTGCACGCGAGCGCTGCCCTGGTGGACCACCTCGGCGCCGAGGGCCATCAGGCCGTTGACGATCCGGAAGACCGCGTTCTCGTTGCCGGGGATCAGGGAGCTCGCGAGGATCACGACGTCCCCGGGGCCCACCGAGACGCGGTGGTCGCTGTTCGCGATCCGGCCCAGCGCGGCCATCGGCTCGCCCTGGCTGCCCGTGCACATGAGCACGACCTTCTCGTCGGGCAGGGAGTCGATCTTCTTGACGTCCACGAGGGTGTTCGGCGGCACGTCGAGGTAGCCCATGTCCGAGGCGATGCCCATGTTGCGCACCATCGAGCGGCCCACGAAGGCGACCTTGCGGCCGTGCTTCGCGGCGGCGTCGAGGACCTGCTGGACGCGGTGGACGTGGCTCGAGAACGATGCCACGACGATCTTCTGGCGCGAGCGCGCGAAGATCGAGTCGATGACCGGGCCGATCTCCCGCTCGGCGGTCGTGAAGCCCGGGACCTCGGCGTTCGTGGAGTCGACCATGAACAGGTCGACGCCCTTCTCGCCCAGGCGCGCGAAGGCGCGCAGGTCGGTGATGCGGCCGTCGAGCGGCAGCTGGTCCATCTTGAAGTCGCCGGTGTGCAGGACGGTCCCGGCGGGGGTCTGGATGTACACGGCGAGCGCGTCGGGGATCGAGTGGTTGACGGCGACGAACTCGCAGTCGAAGGGGCCGAAGCTCTCGCTGTCCCCCTCCTTGACGGCGAGGGTGTACGGCTTGATGCGGTGCTCGCGCAGCTTGGCCTCGATGAACGCGAGGGTGAGCTGGCTGCCGACGACGGGGATGTCGGGCTTGAGGCGCAGCAGGTAGGGCACGGCGCCGATGTGGTCCTCGTGGCCGTGGGTGAGGACGATCGCCGCGATGTCGTCGAGGCGGTCCTCGAGGTACTGGAAGTCCGGCAGGATCAGGTCCACGCCGGGCTGGGACTCCTCGGGGAACAGCACGCCGCAGTCGACGACGAGCAGGCGCCCGTTGTAGTCGAAGACGGTCATGTTGCGGCCCACGTCGCCGAGGCCGCCCAGCGGGATGATCCGCAGGGTGTCCTTGGCGGGCTTGCGGGGCTGCTGGAGCCGCTCGCTGAAGGGAGTGGTGAGTGTCATGGGTCCTTCCGGTGTTCAGACGAGCGGCGGGATCCCCTCGACGGCGGCGAGCGATTCTCTGAGCTCGGCCATCTGGGGTGCGCTCGCAGGGGCGAGGGGGCCGCGGACGGTCGCGTGCGGGAGGACGCCCTGGAGCACCAGGGCCGTCTTCGCGGCGACCGCGCCGGGCATGCGGGTCATGACCGCCTCGACCACGGGGGCCAGGCGGCGGTTGAGCTGCTGGGCAGCGGGGAGGTCGCCGGCCTGGACGGCGGCGACCATCTGCGCCTCGAGATCACCGGCGACGTGGCCGACGACCGAGACGATGCCGGCCGCTCCGACGGCGAGCCAGGCGAGGTTCAGGGCGTCCTCCCCCGAGTAGTACACGAGGTCGGACTGGGCGGTGACCAGGGCGGCCTGTTGGAGGTCGCCCTTGGCGTCCTTGACCGCGAGGATCCGCTCGTGCTGGGCGAGGCGCAGGAGCGTCTCGTGCGCGAGCGGGACGCCGCTGCGGCCGGGGATGTCGTAGAGCAGGATCGGCAGCTCGGTGGCGTCGGCCACCTGCTCGGTGTGCGCGATGATGCCGTCCTGGGAGGGCTTCGAGTAGTAGGGCGTGACGACGAGCAGGCCCTGCAGGTCGAGGTCCGCGTGGGCGCGCGCGAGCTCGATGCTGTGGCGGGTGTCGTTGCTGCCGACGCCCGCGAGCAGCGTGATCTCGGGGCCGACGGCCTCGCGAACTGCCCTGACCAGGGCGATCTTCTCCGCGTCGCTCGTGGTGGGCGACTCGCCCGTCGTCCCGTTGACCACGAGGCAGTCGTTGCCGTGCGCGACGAGGTGCGCGGCGACGGCCTGCGCCGCATCCAGGTCGAGCTTCTCACCGTCCTCGGTGAAAGGGGTGACCATCGCGGTGCCGACGGTGCCGAAGGGCCGTGCTGCCGGTGCGGGCTGGACGGTCATCTGTCCTCCTGGTGGGACTGCCTGGCTGGTGGGACTGCCTGATGGGGATGCGGGTGCGGCGTGCGGGCGCGTCAGGGTGCGACGCGGCCGCCCGCCTCGAAGGCGGCGTGCGTGAGCGGCATCTTCTCGGCGAAGTGCTGCTCCATGAGCTCGGCGACCATCTCGATCTCGCGCTGCGGGAAGGAGGGGAACGCCGAGTCGGGGCGCTGGGTGCGCAGGCTCAGGAAGTTCATCATGCTGCGCGCGTTCACGGTGACGTACATCGAGGAGTACAGGTTCAGCGGCAGCACCGTGCGGGCGACCTCGCGGGCGACGCCCGCCTCGAGCATCCGGCGGTAGCCCTCGTAGGCCGAGGTCGACTGCGCGCGCACGGTCTCGGTGACGATCGCGTGCTGCTCGGGGGTGCCGGGCTCGAAGGTGTAGGCGCCGGGCTTGCCGACCTGCTGGAGGTTGCGCTCGGGGCCGGGCACGTAGAACACCGGCCGCATCTTCCGGTAGCGGCCGGACTCCTCGTTGTAGGAGGCCATGCGGTGGCGCATGAACTCGCGGAACACGAAGATCGGCGCCTCGACGTAGAAGGTGAAGCTGTTGTGCTCGAAGGGGCTGCCGTGGCGGTCGCGCATGAGGAACCGGATCAGGCCCTTGTCGCGCTCGCTCGCGTCCTCGCCCGCGGTGGCCAGCGTCTTCTCCCCCTGGGTCGAGACGCGGGCCGCGAAGACGACGTCGCCGTCCTGCGCCGCCGACCGCACCAGCTGGACGGTCATGTCGGACCGGAAGACGATGTCGCTCTCGCTGTCGCTCATGGTTCCCCAGGGTAGTCGAGGCGGAGGCCTCAGCGAGGCCGGGACATGGCGATGTCGCGGGCGCGCTGGGTGACGATCCCCTCCAGGTCGGGCGCGGTGTACGCGTCCTCCCCCACCCGGTGGCGCACGGCCGCGGCGAGCAGGTGGTCGGCGAGCGCCGGGTTCTTGGGGAGCACGGAGCCGTGCAGGTAGGTGCCGATGACCTCGCGGTGCACCGCGCCCTCGGTGCCGTCGGCCCCGTTGTTCCCGCCCGCGCGCGAGCTCTCCTGGCCGAAGGCGCGCACGGAGCCGAGCGCCGTGCAGTCCGCCCCGAGGGTGGTCAGCCCGGAGTGGTTCTCGTAGCCCACCACGGGTCCGAAGCGCTCGGTCTCGACGGTGAGGTTGCCGATCAGGCGGGTGCTGCTGCCGCGGGTCTCGACGTCCAGCAGGGAGATGCCGGTCAGCGGCTCGTCGGCCGTGTCCCCGGTCGCCGGCACGAACACGTGCCCGAACAGCTGGTAGGAGCCGCACACGGCGAGCATGGGGACGTCCTGCTCGGCCCACTCGCGGATCGCGGGGCCGTGGGAGAGGAGGTCGGCGGCGATGCGCACCTGGCCGGAGTCCTGGCCGCCGCCCGCGACCACGAGGTCCACGTCCGCGGGGAGCCGGTCGCCGACCTCGTGGGCCAGCAGCTCGACCTCGAAGCCGCTCCACTGTGCGCGCCGGATCAGCGTGAGGGTGTTCCCCCAGTCGCCGTAGATGTTCATCTCGGAGGGGTAGAGCTGCAGGATCCGCAGCGCCGGGGCGTCCTCGCGCGCGGGCTGCCGGTGCGGCGTCGGGACGGGGGTGAGGTCCGGGCCGGTCCCCGCGCTGCGCGGGGCCGACGGGGCGGGGTGCTCGTTCGTGCTCACAGGACCGTCTCCACGTGGGTGATCCGCGAGAGCTGCGCGCGCACGGCGAGCATCGCGGTGTAGGTGCAGAAGATGCGCATCGGCCGGCCGCTCGCGCGGGCGGCGTCGATCAGCGACCGCACGGCCGGCCCGAGGTCCGTCTCGACGCCGTCCACGAGCACCTCGTCGTAGCGCAGGCGCAGGGCCATGTCGTAGGCGCGCACGCCGCTGACCACGTGCACGCCGCTCGCACGCAGGGCGCTGAAGTCGACGTCCCAGAGCCATGACATGTCCCGGCCGTCGGCGTACTCGTCGTTGATCGCGATCATCGTCTCCGCCGGGTCCGTGCCCGCGCTCAGCAGGCTCATCCGGAAGCCGGCGGGGTTCTTCACGAGGGCCAGCTCGAGGGGGACGCCGTCGACCTCGAGCATCTCGCCGCGGCCGAAGGCGGCGCGCACGTGCGCGAGGGCGCGCAGCAGGGCCGGGAGGTCCGCGTCGGCCCCGAGCAGGGAGGAGGCGAGCGCCAGGGCGCCGGTGGCGTTGAGCATGTTGTGCACGCCGGGCAGCACGAACTCGACCTCGTGCTCCTCGCCGTCGACGAGGATGCGGGCACGGCGCCCGTCGATGGCCTCGAGCCGCGTGGCGGGGGTCTGCGCGTCGGCGGCGGGGCCGGCGCCGAGGCCCGCGTCCTCGAGCATCGCGCCCCCGGCGTCCTCGCGGCGCAGGTCGTCGTCGGAGAGGAAGACGCGGCGCAGCCCCTCCCCGATCCCGAAGCGCTCGACGCGAGCACCCAGGTCGTCGGTGAAGCGCGCCGCGGACAGGCGGGGGTCGTCGCCGTTGAGGACGACGAGCTCGGTGCTGGCCTTCGCGACGGTGTGCAGGAGGTCGGCGGTGTGGTCGATCTCCCCGAAGCGGTCGAGCTGGTCGCGCATGACGTTCAGCAGCAGGCTCGCGCGCGGGCGCACCTGGCGCACGAAGTGCACGGCGTGGGCCTCGTCGAGCTCGAGCACGGCGATGTCGGCGGCGAGGCGGCCGCGGGCGTCGACCTCGGTGAGCAGGGCCGCCGCGACGCCGCGCACGAAGTTGGAGCCGGTGGGGTTGGTGAAGACCCGCAGGCCCTGGGAGCGCAGCAGCTCCACCAGGATCTTCGTGGTGGTGGTCTTCCCGTTGGTGCCGGAGACGACGACCACGCCCAGCGGCAGCTCCTCGAGGGTGCGCGCGAGGAAGCCGGGGTCGATCCTCTCGACCACGAGTCCGGGGAAGGCGCTGCCCCCGCGGCCCCCGCCGCGGAGTCTGGCCAGACGGCGCGCGGCACGGCCGGCGGCCACGGTGAGAGCGGAACGCATGCTCGGCATCGTACTGGAGCCGGGAGCGGGCGACGCCCTCAGCGGCGGACGACGCGCAGGCGTCCCTCGTGGACCTCTACGGCGACGTCGTCGAGCGAGGTCAGGAGCGCCTCGGCGTGGGGCGCGAGCTCGTGCGCGAGGGTGGTCGTGGTCACCGCGATCGCCGGGCATCCCGCGGCACGGGCGGACGCGAGCCCTCCCAGGGAGTCCTCGATCACGAGCGCTCGGGAGGGATCCGCACCCAGGCGCTCGGCGCCGAGCACGTACGGCTCCGGATCGGGCTTGCCGCGGCTCACCTGGTCGGCGGTGACGAGGGTCTCCTCGGGGTAGGGCAGGTCGGTGATCGCCCAGCGGGCCTCGAACAGGCGCCGCGTGCAGGAGGTCACGATCGTCCAGGTGGGCCGACCGAGCTGCTCGGCGGCGGACTGCAGCTCGCCGATCAGCCGGGCCGTGCCCGGGAGGATCGAGATCCGCTTGGCGTCCTCGACCTCCAGGTCCTCGACACGCGCGTGGGCGGCCTCGATCTCGTCGGCCGGCATGTCGGGGAAGACGTCGGCGAGCACCCCTCGGGCGGGCATGCCGTGGAGGGTGTGGTCGAAGGTCCGGTTCGAGCCGTGCTCCTCGAACAGCTTCGTCCAGGCGCGCTCCACCGAGGGGCCCGAATCGACGAGGGTCCCGTCCATGTCGAGCAGCAGGGCGTCGACGTCGAGGGGGAAGGGGTCCTGGGGGGCCTGAGCGTCCCCCTCGGGGGCGCCCGCGGCGGCGGCTGCGTTCATGCTTCCCACGGTCTCATACCCCGTGCGACCTGCGCATGCGGGAAACTCCCCGGTTACTGTGGACGGGTCATGAACACGCACGATCCGAG
Source organism: Brachybacterium sp. ACRRE (assembly GCF_022346485.1). Lineage (NCBI taxonomy): Bacteria > Bacillati > Actinomycetota > Actinomycetes > Micrococcales > Dermabacteraceae > Brachybacterium > Brachybacterium sp. ACRRE. Next base: position 36,257 of record NZ_JAKRMO010000018.1, read on the forward strand.
CGACCGCTCCCCCGCCGCGCGGAGCGCCCACGAGGCGCCGTCGCCGGACGCCGCATCGGTGTCCCTCGCCGTCTCGGCCGCCCGCCGCAAGGGGCTGTCCGTGGGGGTCGCGACGGGTCTGTACGGGATCTCCTTCGGGGCGCTCGCGACCGCCTCGGGGCTCGACGTGTGGCAGGCGATGGTGCTCTCGGCGATCATGTTCACCGGCGGCAGCCAGTTCGCCTTCGTGGGCGTGATCGGAGGCGGCGGCAGCGCCCTGGGCGCGGCGCTGGCCGCCGTGCTTCTGGGCATCCGCAACACCCTCTACGGCCTCGTCCTCGCGCCGACCCTGCCCCGAGGCGGGGCGAAGGGGGCCGCGCGCTCCCTGCTCACGATCGACGAGTCCGCAGCCGTGGCCGCGACCGCCGGACCCCCGGCCGCCAAGCGCGCCGGCTTCTGGGCGGCAGGCATCGCGGTCTACGTCTTCTGGAACCTGTTCTCCTTGGTGGGAGCGCTGATCGGCCAGAGCGTCGGCGATCCAGGCGCATGGGGCCTGGATGCCGCGGCCGCCGCGGCGTTCCTGGGGCTGCTGTGGCCGCGCCTGGTCTCGAAGGACGTGGTGGCCGTCGCCGTCGCCGCGGCGTTCATCGCGCTGATCGCGACGCCCGTCCTGCCGGCCGGCCTGCCGGTGCTCGCTGCGGCGCTGGTCGCCGTGGTCGTCGGGCTGCTGCCGCGTCGCAGGAGGGCCGATGGGGATCGGGTCGACGCGACGGACGAGGACGGTGAGCAGGCATGAGCTGGCTGTGGGCGGGCGTGATCGCAGCGGCGGTGCTGTCCTTCGCGCAGAAGTGGATCGGCTACCAGGTTCCGCCGGGAGTGCTCGAGAAGCCGCGCATCGCGCGGGTCACGTCCCTGCTGCCCGTCGCGCTGCTGGGCGCGCTGGTCGCCACCCAGGCCGCGGCCGACGGCCAGCAGCTGATGGCCGACGCCCGCCTGCCCGCGCTCGCGGTCGCCGCGCTGCTGCTCGCCCTGCGCGCGCCCTTCCTGGTGGTCGTGATCGCGGCTGCCGTGGTCGCGGCGCTCTGCCGGGCGCTCGGCTGGGGCTGATCACACCCCGCGACCGGCCTCCACGGCGATCGCCCGGCGCACGGCGGCGCGGGCGTCGCGGGTGTCCCGGTTCGCGGAGTAGGCCAGGCCCAGGCGGTACCAGGCCCGCCAGTCGTCCTCTCCCCCGTCCTGGACGGCGTCGCGCGCCGCCTCGAACTCGGCGCGGGCCGCGGCCCTGCGCGCATCGCGCTGGGCGACGGGGTCCTGCTCCGCACGGACTCCGGTCCCGTCGTCGGCCCGGGGCTCGAAGCGCGCCGCGCCGTAGAGCCGGGCGAGCCGTCCTGCGCGCAGCCCGAACAGGACCTCGCGCCAGGTCACCCACACGGTGAGGACGAGCAGCACGACGAGGCCCGCTGCCAGCCCCCAGCCGATCACGCCGCCTGCGCGCGCGAAGCCGGTCGCGATCCAGAGCAGGCCCCAGCAGTAGGCCGCCGTGACCAGCAGCAGCAGGGCGACACCGATCTTCGCGCGCATGCTCAGCCGAGGTCCATGTAGCCGTCGAGGCCCACGGTGAGCCCGGGACGGGAGCCGACCTCGCGCACGCCCAGCAGCACACCGGGCATGAAGGACACGCGATCGAAGGAGTCGTGGCGCAGCTCGAGCTGCTCGCCGACCCCGCCGAACTGGACGACCTCGTGGGCGACGAGGCCGCGCTGGCGGACGGCGTGCACGTGGATGCCGTCGACGACCGCGCCCCGCGCACCGAGCTCGTCCTTCTGCGTCGCGTCGGGCACGGCCCCCAGTCCCCCGGCCTCGCGGCCGCGGGCGATCGCGGCGGCGGTGTGGCGGGCGGTCCCCGAGGGCGCGTCGAGCTTGTCGGGATGGTGCATCTCGATCACCTCGGCGCTCTCGTAGTAGCGGGCCGCGGCCTCGGCGAAGCGCATCACCAGGACGGCGCCGATCGCGAAGTTCGGTGCGATGAGCACACCGGTGCTCGGGTGCTCGCCGAGCGCGGCGCGGACCTCGGCGAGGGACTCCTCGTCCCAGCCGGTCGCGCCGACCACGGCGTGGATCCCGTGCTCGATCGCCCAGAGCACGTTGCGCTTGGTGACGGCGGGGACGGTGAGGTCGACGACGACCTGCGCGCCGGCGTCGGCCGCGGCGTCGAGCGGGTCGGAGCTGCCGATGCGGGCGACGAGCTCGAGGCCGTCGGCCTCCTCGAGGGCGGTGCAGGCGGCGCTGCCCATGCGACCGTGGGCGCCGAGGACGGCGACGCGGATGCTCTGCGACATGGTGGGTTCCTTCCGGGAGGGCGGTGGGATGCGGTGTGCGGGGCGGAGCCGGCGGCTCAGCCGGCCTCGGGGCCGACGTCGACCCGGGTGGTGAACGACTCGGCGAGGCGCGCGGCGAGGTCCCGCACGTCCTGGGCGGTCACGCCGGCCATCTTCTCGAGTGCCTCGTCGACCGTCGAGTAGCGGCCCTGGACGAGCTCGAGGCTGCCCAGGCGCCCCATCCGCGACGCGGTGTCCTCGAGACCGAGCGCGAGAGCGCCCGTGATCTGCCCGAGCGCGCGGCGCATCTCCTCGTCGGTGACGCCGTGATCGCGCATCTGCTCGATCTCGGCCCCCATGAGCTCGACGACCTGCTCGGCGCGCGAGGGCCGGCAGGCGGCGTACATGCCGAACAGGCCCGCGTCGCGGTAGGCGGCGCTGAAGGAGTAGACGGTGTAGACCAGCCCGCGCTCCTCGCGGATGTGCTGGAACAGCCGCGAGGACATGCCACCGCCGAGGATCGCCATCAGCACGTTCATCGTGTGGCGGTCCTCGCTGGTCGCGCAGATCGACGGCCCGCCCAGGTAGATGTGGGTCTGCTCGAGGGGGCGCACGATGCGGTGCGGGACGACGGCCGATGCCGGTCCGGGCGTCGCGCCGGCGGCGGGCAGCGAGCGCTCGAGGGCGGGCCGACGCTCCGACGGAGCGACGCCCTCCGGGAGGTCCCAGCCGCCCGCGGCCAGGCGGTCGGCGAGGCGCCCGGCGAGCTCGTCGTGGTCGAGGTCGCCGACGGCGGTGACCACGAGGTTCTGGGGCCTGTAGTGGTCGGCGAAGTGCGCGCGCACGTCGGCGTCGGTGAGCGCGCTGACGGTCTCGAGGGTCCCGCCGACGGGGCGTCCCATCGGGGTGTCGGGCCCGAGCACCTGGGCGAGGAACTCCTCGTACCCGGAGTCGGTGGGATCGTCCTGCGCCATCGCGAGCTCCTCGAGGATCACCTCGCGCTCGGTCTCGAGCGCCTCGGGCGCGAGCTGCGAGGACGTGACCATGTCGGTGAGCACGTCCAGTGCGAGCGGCAGGTCGGCGCTGCGCACGCGCCCGTGGTACACGGTGTGCTCCTTCGCGGTGACCGCGTTGGACTCGCCGCCGACCTCGTCGAAGGCCGTCGCGATGTCCAGGGCGCTGCGCCTGGCGGTGCCCTTGAACAGCAGGTGCTCGAGGGCGTGGGTGGAGCCGGCGTGGGCGGGGGTCTCGTCCCGCGAGCCCACGGGCAGCCAGAGGCCGAGCGTCGCGCTGCGCACCGAGCGGTCGGTCTCCGTGAGCAGGCGGACGCCGCCGGGGAGGATCGTGCGTCGCACGAGCGGCCCGTCTCCCCCTGGCTCGAGGAGCTGGTCGCGCTCTGCGGCGTCAGTGGTCAGGTCGATCGGCACCGGAGGGTCCTCCCAGGGTCGGGTGCGAGGAGATGGAGAGCGAGCGCGGGCGGCACCCCGTCGAGGGATGCCGCCCGCGGCGGTCACGCGTTCACGCGGTCGGTCGGGCTCACTCGGAGTCGGACGCCTTCTCGGAGCCCTCGTCGGACCCCGTCTCCTCGGCGTCGTCCTCGGCGATCGCGAGGCTGATCTTGCCGCGCGCGTCGATCTCGCGGATCTCGACCTCGATCTTCTGGCCGACCTTCGCGACGTCCTCGACGTTGTCCACGCGCTTGCCGTCGTTCAGCTTGCGCAGCTGGGTGACGTGCAGGAGGCCGTCCTTGCCGGGGGTCAGCGAGACGAAGGCGCCGAAGTCGACCACGCGCACCACGGTGCCGAGGTAGCGCTCGCCGACCTCGGGGACCATCGGGTTGGCGATCGCGTTGATCGTCGCGCGGGCGGCCTCGGCCGACGGGCCGTCGGTCGCGCCGATGTAGACGGTGCCGTCGTCCTCGATGGTGATGTCGGCGCCGGTGTCGTCCTGGATCTGGTTGATCATCTGGCCCTTGGGGCCGATGACCGCACCGATCTTGTCGACGGGGATGGTCACCGCGAGCACGCGCGGGGCGTTCGGGCTCATCTCGTCCGGCACGTCGATGGCCTCGTTGAGGACGCCCAGGATGTGCAGGCGGGCCTCGCGGGCCTGGGACAGCGCGGCGGCGAGCACGGAGGCCGGGATCCCGTCGAGCTTGGTGTCCAGCTGGATCGCGGTGACGAACTCGTTGGTGCCGGCGACCTTGAAGTCCATGTCGCCGAAGGCGTCCTCCGCACCGAGGATGTCGGTGAGGGCCGCGTACTTGGTCTCGCCGCCCACGGTGTCGGAGACGAGGCCCATGGCGATGCCCGCGACGGGAGCCTTGAGCGGAACGCCGGCGTTGAGCATCGACAGGGTCGAGGCGCAGACGGAGCCCATCGAGGTCGAGCCGTTGGAGCCCAGCGCCTCGGAGACCTGGCGGATCGCGTAGGGGAACTCCTCGCGGCCCGGGAGGACCGGGACCAGGGCGCGCTCGGCGAGCATGCCGTGGCCGATCTCGCGGCGCTTCGGGGAGCCCACGCGGCCGGTCTCGCCGGTCGAGAAGGGCGGGAAGTTGTAGTGGTGGATGTAGCGCTTGTGATGGACCGGCGAGAGCGAGTCGATCTGCTGCTCCATCTTGAGCATGTTCAGCGTGGTCACGCCCAGGATCTGGGTCTCGCCGCGCTGGAACAGGGCGGAGCCGTGCACGCGCGGGAGCACCTCGACCTCGGCCGAGAGCTGGCGGATGTCGCGCAGGCCGCGACCGTCGATGCGCACGCCCTCGGTGAGGATCTTCTGGCGGACGACCTTCTTGGTCAGCGCGCGGAAGGCGCCGGAGATCTCCTTGTCGCGGCCCTCGAGGGCTGCGCCCTCGGCACCGAGCTCGGAGACGACCTCGGCGGCGAGCGCGTCGGTGGACTCCTCGCGCTCCTGCTTGCCGGCGATGCTCATGACCTCGCGGAGGCGGTCGGCGGCGGTCTTCTCGACCAGCTCGTAGGCGTCGTCCTGGTAGTCCAGGAAGAGCGGGAACTCGCGCACCGGCTTGGCGGCGGCGTCGGCCAGCTCCTGCTGCGCCTCGCACAGGGTGCGGATGAAGACCTTGGACGCCTCGAGGCCCTCGGCCACGACCTCCTCGGTGGGGGCGATCGCGCCCTGGTCCTTGATCATGGACCAGGCGTTGTCGGTGGCCTCGGCCTCGACCATCATGATCGCGACGTCGTCGCCGACGATGCGACCGGCGACGACCATGGAGAACACGGCCTCGTCGAGCTGGCTGAAGGTCGGGAACGCGACCCACTGGCCGCCCTCGGCGCTCGGCATGAGGGCCACGCGCACGCCGCCGATCGGGCCGTTGAAGGGCAGGCCCGAGATCTGGGTGGAGGCGGAGGCGCCGTTGATGCCGACCACGTCGTAGGCGTCGTCGGGGTTGACGGCCATGACGGTGAGGACGACCTGGACCTCGTTGCGCAGGCCCTTGACGAAGGCCGGGCGCAGCGGGCGGTCGGTGAGGCGGCAGGCGAGGATCGCGTCGGTGCCCGGGCGCCCCTCGCGGCGGAAGAACGAGCCGGGGATGCGGCCTGCGGCGTACATCCGCTCCTCGACGTCGACCGTGAGCGGGAAGAAGTCGAAGTTGTCCTTCGGCTTGTTGGAGACGGCGGTCGCCGAGAGCACCATCGTGTCGTCGTCGAGGTACACGGAGACCGCGCCTGCGGCCTGCTGGGCGAGGCGGCCGGTCTCGAAGCGCACCTCGCGGGTGCCGTAGCTGCCGTTGTCGATGACGGCGGTGGTCGCCGTGATGTCGGGGCCTTCCATGGCCATGGGGATCTCCTTCGATGGGATCGGTGCCCCTCGCCGGACGCGGCCATCGTCAGGGGCCCGCGGGGAGCCTCCTGATCCGGGCGGATCGGGGTTCCCGAAGGTCTCTGCCGAGGACCGTGCCCACGGTCGAGGGGCTGGTGGGTCGTGCGGGCCGGCGCTCTGGGCGCGGCCTCGCGGGTCGTGCCCCGCGCGTGGCACGGGGCCGGATGCGAACCGCCGCCCGCCCCGTGGGGACGAGCGGCGGCGGGTGTCACCGGCGGATGCCGAGGCGCTGGATCAGCGCACGGTAACGCTCGATGTCGACGTTCTGCAGGTACTTGAGCAGACGGCGGCGCTGACCGACCAGGAGCATCAGACCACGACGGGTGTGGTGGTCGTGCTTGTGCTCCTTGAGGTGCTCGGTCAGGTAGGTGATGCGGTGGGTCAGGAGCGCGATCTGGACCTCGGGCGAACCGGTGTCGCCCTCAGCGGTCGCGTATTCCTTGATGATCTCCTGCTTGGTGGCGGAGTCGAAGGCCATGTCGGCTTCTCCCTCGGTCGTTGCGCGGCGCACCGGGGCCTGTTCTCCCGGGCTCTGTGTGTCGGATCCTGCTGCGCTCCGGGCACGTCCCGGGCTTCACGAGCCAGGGCGCGCCGTGCGGGCGCGCGGAATCCTCCGCGGCCGATATGACGGCGCTGAGAGTTTATCAGCGGCGATGGAGGACATCGGGCTGCACTCCGTCCAGAGTGCGGCGAGTCACGTCCTTGTCGATCTCCATCTGGGCCACGAGCGCGTCGACCGAGGAGAAGCGCAGCGTGGGCCGCTGACGCTCGACGAACTCGAGGCGCACGGTGTCCCCGTACAGGTCGAGGGTGTCGTCGCCGTGCACGTAGGCCTCGACCATCCGCGGGGAGTCGTCGCTCCCCTCGTGGAAGGTGGGATTGGTGCCGATGGAGATCGTCGTGACCGCGCCGACGAGGGGCTCGATCCCCCGGTGCTCGCTCGCCTGCTCGACGACGGTGAGGAAGCCCGCGTAGACGCCGTCCTGGGGCACCAGCCCGTGGGGGCGCGGGCCGAGGTTCGCGGTTGGGAACCCCAGCTCGCGCCCGCGCTTGAAGCCGTGGTGGACGGTGTCGGACACCGTGTGGAAGCGGCCGAGCATGGCGGTCGCCTCGGGCATGTCCCCGCCGAGCAGCGCCGCGCGGATCGCCGAGGAGGAGATCCGCTCCCCGTCGAACGGCAGGTCGGGCAGCACGACCACCTCGAAGCCGTACTTCTCCCCGAGCGCGCGCAGGGTCTCGACGTCGCCGGTGTTCCCGCGGCCGAAGCGGGTGTCCGCGCCCGTGACGATGCAGCGCATGCCCAGGCCCTCGACGAGGAAGACGCGCACGAAGTCCTCTGCGCTGTACTGGGCGAAGTCCCAGGTGAACTCGAGGTCGAGCACGCCGCTCATGCCGGCCAGGAGCAGCAGGCGGTCGCGGTCCTCGTGCGCGGTGACGAGGGCGGGATCGCCCGGGGTGTGCATGACGTGGCGCGGATGCGGCCAAAAGGTCAGGGCGACCGGCTCCAGCGAGCGGGCCGCGGCGTTCTCCCGCAGCGCGTCGAGCACATAGCGGTGGCCCAGGTGCACGCCGTCGAAGTTCCCGATGGTCACCGCGCTCGCGCCGAGGTCGGCGGGCACTTCCTCGAGGGAGTGCCAGATCTGCGCACGGGTCACGGTGAGGATCCTTCCGACGGGGCCCGGTCCCGCGCCGGAGCCGGGATCCGGGGGCGCGGGCGGGAGGACGGGGAACACTGTATCGCCGCACGGGCGTCCCGGCGCGACAGCCCGGGCGGTCGTCACGGACCCGCGGCTGCCGGGGCGGGCGGGAGCGGACAGGAGCCGGAGGACCTCAGCGCGTCCCGCCCCGACTGTGACGCGTCTGTGACTCCCGTCCCCTCGGCTCGACCGGGGAGTCTGACGTATGGTGAAGGGTACGAATGCGGACCCGTGGACCTTCTGCGGGCGGTCCCGTGACGAGGGGGAACCGGAACCGCAGCGAAGAGATGAGCGAGACCATATGTCGCACCTCACCGACACCACCGATGTGGGCCGGTCCGGCGGCGGACGCCGACGTGTCCTGCTGATCGTGATCGCGATCCTGGCCGTGCTGGCCGTCGTCCTCACGGGCGGCGCCTTCGCGTACGCCAAGAACTTCGAGGGCAAGGCCCTCCCGGGCACGACAGTGCTGGGGCAGGACGTCTCCGGGAAGAGCGCCGAGGAGATCTCCGCGCTCGTCCAGAAGAAGGCCGAGAGCACGGAGGTCACCGTCGACACCGACGGCGAGACCACGACCGCTTCCCTGGCCGACCTCGGCGTCGACGTCGACGCGAAGAAGACCGGAGAGGAGGCCGTCGCCCACGACGGCTCGATCGGCGAGGTCGTCTCCTCGACGATCTCCGGTTCCCGCGGCGTCGATCCCGTGGTGTCCGTCGACGAGAAGGCTGCCGCCGACTTCGCCACGAAGCAGATCCCCAAGGACCGCACCGCTCCCGTGGACGCGAAGGTGTCCTACGACGAGGACGCCGGGACCTGGAACGTCGCCAAGGCGAAGAACGGCCAGGGCGTGGAGACCGACGCGTTCGTCTCCGCCCTCACGAAGGACGCCTCGAAGCTCGAGAGCTTCACCCTCACGCAGAAGGTCACCGAGACCGCCCCGAAGATCTCGACGGACACTGCTCAGAAGGTCAAGGACCAGATCACGAAGATGCTGGACCAGCCGATGTCGATCACGGGGCCCGACGGGGCGACCCACTCGGTCTCCAAGGATCGCCGCTCCGGGTGGCTCTCCGTCACGACCGACGACAAGGGCAAGGACCTGAAGATCGGGGTCGACGAGGACGCCGTGCGCGAGTGGGTCTCGGCACGCGCCGACGAGGACAGCGTCGAGAAGAAGGACGGCATCGAGCAGGTCGACACCGACGGCAAGGTCGTCAAGACCATCGCCGAGAAGACCGACGGCGTGGAGATCACCAACACCGATGCCGTCACCGAGAAGCTCGTCGCGGCGATGACCGGGACGAGCCCGCTCGAGGCGTCGTTCGAGACCAAGAAGGTCGAGGCCGAGATGACCAAGGCCAAGGCCCCCGAGTCGAAGGACGACGAGGACTCGGACGCGAAGGACGACGACACGTCCAAGGACGACGAGAAGTCGAAGGACGACGACAAGTCCAAGGACGACGACGCCTCCTCCGACAAGCCGACCGGTGAGAAGTGGATCGACGTCAACCTCTCGAACAAGACGGTGACCGCCTACCAGGGCGACACCCCCGTGTGGGGCCCGCGCTCCATCGTCGACGGCGACGGGGCCAACGGACACGGCACGGTGACCGGCTCGTACAAGATCTACCTGCGCTACGACAAGCAGGACATGACCAACGGCGCCTACAAGGACCAGCAGGATCCCGAGTACTACAACACCAAGGACGTCCCCTGGGTGCAGTACTGGTACCGCGGATACGCGTTCCACGGCGCGCCGTGGCGCTCGTCCTTCGGGTACTCCGGCTCGCACGGCTGCATCAACATGCGCGTCTCGGACGCCAAGTGGCTGTACGACTGGGCATCGATCGGCACCCGCGTCGAGGTGCACCGCTGATCAGGAGACCCTGATCCGGTCCCCTCATCGAGGCACCGGCGGCGCGCCGAGCCGATGACCGCCCGAACGACAGAAGGGCCCCGCCGAGAGGCGGGGCCCTTCTGCTGCGCCGGTGGACGGGCAGCGGATGCGGGGCGGAGACCGAGCGCGGTGTCGAGCCCGGATCGGATGACCCGGCGCCGGCCTCCCGTCAGCTGCGCGCCTCCGGGGGGACGACGAGGACGGGCCGCAGACGCTCGCCCTCGGCGTCGGCCTCGGTCTCGGTCTCGGTCTCGACGACGGCGACCAGGCGACCCTCCGGGTCGAGCGCAGCTCGCACTCCCCCGTCGGCCCCGCCCGGGGACGCCGTCGCGTGCACGCGCTTGCCCTGCCCGAGGGCGATCGCCCTCTCCTCGTCCAGTGCGACGGTGGGCATCACGTGCGCGGCGGTCTCGCCGAGGCCCCGCAGCGGAAGCTCCACGTCGTCGCCCTCGCCGCGGGCGGGCACGTGCACCGCGTCCTGGACGTCGAAGGGGCCCACGCGCGTGCGCCGCAGAGCGGTGAGGTGCCCGCCCACGCCCAGCGCGGCCCCGAGGTCCCGGGCGAGCGCCCGCACGTAGGTGCCCGAGCTGCAGGTCACGGTCACGTCGAGATCGAGGAAGGGGTCCGCGTCGCGCCGGGCGAGCACCGTGAAGTCGCTGATCGTCACGGGACGCGCGGGGAGCGTCACGTCCTCGCCCGCACGGGCGCGAGCATAGGCGCGCTTGCCGTCGACCTTGATGGCGCTGACGGTCGAGGGCACCTGTTGGATCTCCCCTCGCAGGGCGTCCAGGCTCTCCTCGATCCGGTGCGGCGTGAGGCCCACGGCGGGGACGACCTCGCCGATCTCCTCGCCCTCGCGGTCGTCGGTGGTGGTGGCAAGGCCCAGGCGGATCGTCGCCGTGTAGGTCTTGTCGAGCCCCACGAGGTGGGTGAGCAGCCGCGTGCCCTGCCCGACGCCCAGGATCAGCAGCCCCGTGGCCATCGGGTCGAGGGTGCCGGCGTGGCCGACCTTCTTCGTGCCCAGCAGCCAGCGCACGCGGGCGACCACGTCATGGCTGGTGCGCTCGGGCGCCTTGTCCACGAGCAGCACGCCGTGGGGCAGGGCCGCGAGGTCCTGCGGACCGCGCGCCATCACGCGCGCGCGTCGCCCGCGGGGCCCCCGTCCGCGGGATCGTCCGCGGAGCCGTCCTCGAGGTCCTCCTCGACGTCGTCCTCGTCGCGGGGCTTGCGGTAGGGGTCCTCCTCGCCCGCGAAGGACGCGCCCTCCTGCTGGCGGGCGAGATCGGCGTCGCGGGACCTGGCCTGGACCAGCAGGTCCTCGATCGTGCGGGCGTTCTCGGGGAGAGCGTCCTCGACGAACTCGAGGGTCGGGGTGAGGCGCACGCCGGTCTGACGGCCCACCTCACGGCGCAGCATTCCGGTGGCGCTCTGGAGGGCGGCGGCGGTGCCCGCGCGCTCCTCGTCGTCCCCGAAGACGGTGTAGAAGATCGTGGCGTGCTGGAGGTCGCCGGTCACGCGCACCTCGGTGATCGTGATGAAGCCCAGGCGGGGATCCTTCACGCGGGTGTCGAGCATGGTGGCGACGATCTGCTGGATGCGGTCGGCGAGGCGCCGGGCGCGGGGGCTGTTCTCACTCATGGCGGGTCCTTTCGCGGGGCTCGTGCGCCTCGGCACGGGCGGGCGGGTCTGTCGTGGTGGCTTCGGAGTCTGTGGTGGCCGCGGCCGATGTCCCGTCCCCCGTCGCGGACGATGGGGCCATCGCAGGAGTGGCCCGCGGGGCGGTGAGCTGTGGGGCGGCGGGCTCGTCGGCGGAGGCGGCGAGGGCGCGCAGGAGGTCCAGCTGCGGATGGTCGTCGGGGACGGCGAGGACCACGTCCCGGTCGATGGCCTGGTCGACGCGATGGCGGAACGCCCCGTCGCCGCTGAGCACGGTGAGTCCGTGGGATCCGAGGATCTCACGCACTCGCTCGTAGGGCGCGGTGCGGCGGTTCAGGGCGAGCGCCATGCCGCCGCCCGTGCGCAGCAGCGCGCGCCATGCGGGCATGGCCTGCTCGAGCAGGTCGAGCGGGGATCGCTGCCAGCCCTCGGTCCGTGCGCCGTGCTGGACGCCGTAGGGCAGGTCCGCCACGAGCGCGTCGACGGAGCGGTCCGGGAGCACCTCGGCCAGCCGGGTCGTGTCGCAGGTCAGCAGGCAGAGCTTCTGGACCTCGCCCGCGCGCTGCGCCCGGCGGTCGGCGGCGAGCTCGAGGTCCCAGCGCGATCCTGCGCCGCGGCCGCCGGCCGGGGAGCGGAGCCCCAGACGGCCCGAGCTCTGGGTGTGCGGGAGGTGATGCTGCTTGGCCCACGTGGTGAGGAAGGTGCGGTAGGCGTCGATGTCCTTGGCGTCGATGTCGGCACCGGTGGGGCTGAGGCCGAGGCGCAGGGCGCGGCTGAGCGTCGTGCCACGTCCGCACGTGGGGTCGAGCAGTGCGAGATCGCCGCGCAGCACTCCCCCGCGCCGGCTCGACAGGGCGGCGGCGAGGTTCAGCAGCAGTGCGGTGAACTGCTCGTTCGTCTTCCCCGGGTACCGCAGGGTGGTCTCGAGCTCGCTGCCGTGGCGCATGACCTCCGGCAGGGGCGTCGGACGCAGCAGCGGGAGGGCGGAGCCGGTCGGATCCGGGCCGGTCGTATCCGGGACGGTCGTATCCGCGCCCGCCGGATCCGCACCTGCGGGGGCGGCGGCAGCACCCGACTCCGACGCCTCGAAGACCGCGAAGGTCGAGGAGAGCTGCGCGACGAGCGGTCGCAGGGGGTCCCCGGAGGATCCCTGCGCCGTGTCCTGGGGGTCCGTCCGGATCTCGAGGTAGTCGACGCCCGCGATCTCGCGCTCGCGCACGTCCGCCGGCGCACCGAGATGGGCGCCGAGCACCCAGCGGGCCTCGCGGACGGCGAGAGGACCGGCCGACGCGGTGAACACGCGGTTCGCCGAGGGGGCGCGCAGCACGAGCAGGCTCTCGGTCATGGTCTCGGCTCCCTCCCTGTCGGCCTGTGGGGCCCCGGCCGAGCTCGCATCACCGGAGCGGGCCCTGCGTCGCCGGGATGCAGGGACGCGTCGGGCGCCCCGGTTCGACCGGGGCGCCCGACGCGCGCTGTCACTTCGAGGTGTTCTCGCGAGGCTTCTCGCGCATCTCATAGGTGGTGATCAGGTCATCGGTCTGGAGGTCGTTGAAGCGCCCCAGGTTGATGCCGCACTCGAAGCCCTCGCGGACCTCGGTCACGTCGTCCTTGAAGCGACGCAGACCGGCGATCTCGAGTCCTTCGGTGATGACCACGCCACCGCGGGTGATGCGTGCCTTCGCGCCGCGGCGGATCTCGCCGCTGCGCACGATCGAACCGGCGATGTTGCCGAACTTCGAGGAGCGGAAGATCTCGCGGATCTCCGCCGACCCCGTGTCGACCTCCTCGTACTCGGGCTTGAGCATGCCCTGCAGGGCCTGCTCGATCTCCTCGATGGCGCGGTAGATCACGGAGTAGTACTTGATCTCCACGCCCTCGCGGTCCGCGTACTCGGCGTTCTGGCCCTCGGCGCGCACGTTGAAGCCGATGATCACGGCGTCGGAGGCGACGGCGAGGTTGATGTTGTTCATCGTGATCGCGCCGACGCCGCGGTCGATGATCCGCAGCTGCACCTGGTCGTCGATCTCGATGCCCAGCAGGGCCTCCTCGAGCGCCTCGACGGAGCCCGCCGCATCGCCCTTGAGGATGAGGTTGAGGGTCTCGACCTTGCCCTCGGCCATCGACTTGGTGATGTCCTCGAGGCTGATCCGCTTGCGTGCCTTCGACAGCGCGGCGGCACGCTTGGCGGCCTCGCGCTTCTCGGCGATCTGACGGGCGGTGCGCTCGTCGGCCGCGACCAGGAAGGAGTCGCCGGCGCCGGGCACGGAGGTCAGACCGAGCACCTGCACCGGGCGGGACGGGCCCGCCTCCTCGACGTTCTGGCCGTGCTCGTCGAGCATCGCTCGCACGCGGCCGTGGCCGGTGCCGCAGACGATCGCGTCGCCCACGTGGAGCGTGCCCTGCTGCACGAGGACCGTGGCCACCGGGCCGCGACCGCGGTCCAGGTTGGCCTCGATCGCGATGCCGCGGGCCTGCTTGTCCGGGTTGGCGCGCAGGTCCAGGGCGGCGTCCGCGGTGAGCAGGACGGCGTCCAGGAGCTTGTCGATGTTCTGCCCCTCACGGGCGGAGACGTCGACGAACATGGTGTCGCCGCCGTACTCCTCGGCGATCAGGTTGTACTCGGTCAGCTGCTGACGGACCTTGTCCGGGTTCGCGTCCGGCTTGTCGATCTTGTTCACCGCGACCACGATCGGCACGTCGGCCGCCTGGGCGTGGTTGAGCGCCTCGATGGTCTGCGGCATCACGCCGTCATCGGCCGCGACCACGAGGATCGCGATGTCGGTGACGTCGGCGCCGCGGGCACGCATGGCCGTGAAGGCCTCGTGGCCCGGGGTGTCGATGAAGGTGATCGCGCGGTCCTCGGGACCGTCCTCGCTCTCGTGCTCCACCTCGACCTGGTAGGCGCCGATGTGCTGGGTGATCCCGCCGGCCTCGCCGGCCTGGACCTTCGCGTTGCGGATCGAGTCCAGCAGGCGGGTCTTGCCGTGGTCGACGTGACCCATGACGGTGACCACGGGCGAGCGGGGCAGACGATCCTCGTCGTCCTCCTCGGCGAGATCGGCATCGAGATCGATGTCGAACTGCTCGAGCAGCTCGCGCTCCTCGTCCTCCGGGGAGACGATCTCGATCTTGTAGCCGAGCTCCTCCCCCAGCAGGTGGAAGGTGTCCTCGTCGAGGGACTGGGTGGCCGTGGCCATCTCGCCCATCGCGAAGAGCACGGTGATCAGCGACGCGGGGTTCACCTCGATGCGGTCGGCGAAGTCGCTGAGCGACGCGCCGCGGCGCAGCCGGATGGTCGTGCCGTTCCCGCGAGGGATCGACACGCCGCCCGGTGCGGGCGCCTGCATCTGCTCGAACTCCTGGCGCTTCGCGCGCTTCGACTTGCGCGAGCGCGCGGGCTTGCCGCCGCGGCCGAAGGCGCCCTGGGTGGCGCCGCGTCCGCCGCGGCCGCGCGGGCCGCCGAAGCCGCTGCGGGGACCGCCGCCGCCACCGGGACCGCCGCCGGGGCCGCCGCCGCTGCGGGGGCCGCCGCCACGGCCGCCGCGACCGCCGCCGCCCGGCTTCTGGGCGTCGGCGAGGCCGCCGTGGGAGTGCTGGCGCATGATGCCCGGGGTGGGCATGCCGGGACGGGGAGCGCCCGAGCGTGCGCCGCCCTCACGGGGCGGACGCGAGCCCTGGTCCCCGCCGGAGCCGGAGCCGGCGCCGCCACGACCCTGCGGGCGCGGCCCACCGGGACGGGGCATGCCCTGCGCGGTCGCGAAGGGGTTGTTGCCGGGGCGCGGGCCGCCGGGGCGGTTGCCGCCGCCGTCGCGCTGCGGGCGCGGACGGCCGGGACGCGGCATCCCCTGGGAGGTCGCGAACGGGTTGTTGCCGGGGCGGGCGCCGCCGGGCTTGGGGGCGGCGCCGGGACGCGGGGCGGCCGAGCCGGACGACTCCTTGCCGTCCGTGTCGTCCGCATGGGACTGCTCGCTCTGCGCGGCGCTCTCGGCGGCGTCCTCCTGCTTCGCCGCGGCGGTGCGGGGCGTCGGCGCGGAGGGCTTGGAGGGAGTGCTCGAGGGCTTCGCCGCGGGCGCCTCGGCGCTCTCCGGCTTCTCCTGCGAGGGCTCGGGCGCCGGCGCGGGCTTCTCGGCGGGGGCCGAGGGGGCGGGCGCGGCGGCATCGTCCTTGGCGGGCGCCTTCGGGGCAGCGCCGGGCTTGGCGGGAGCCGGCTTGGCGGCTCCGGGCTTCGCAGCGGGCTTCTTCTTCTCGCTGCCGGCCTCGGAGGCCGGGAACGCCTCGCGCAGCCTGCGCGCGACGGGTGCTTCGATGGTCGAGGAGGCGGAACGGACGAATTCGCCCATGTCCTGCAGCTTCTGCAGAACGACCTTGCTCGGCTGTCCGAGCTCCTTGGCGAGCTCGTGGACGCGGACCTTAGCCACAATTCTCCTGTCTCGGTCCGGCCGACAGAAGGGCGCGGACCATTAGTTCCTGTGGGTGCTCATGACCGAGTACTCATCGGATGTCCATTGGTTCTTCTACCTGTTCCCCTGGAAGGCGAGTGGGTAAGAGGCCTCGAGATCCCGGGCGAGGAGCCCGGTGTCGACCGCGCCGCGGAAGGACCGGGCGAAGCCGCCCCGCTTCAGGGCGAGGTCGAGGCATGATGCGTCGGCGTGGAGCCACGCTCCCCGACCCGGCGCGGATCCGGAGGGATCCGCACGCACGCGGGGCGCGACCCCCTCGGGGGTCTGCTCCATGACGAGGCGCACCAGCTGGTCGCGAGGGGCCGCCGTGCGGCAGCCCACGCACGTGCGCTCGGGCCGATGGCTCGTGGAACGGTTCTCCACAGGGCCTCCAGTTCGCGCGCACACAGCCTGACCAGTGTAGCCGACCTGCTCGCGGAGCCCGGCATCCGCGAGGCGTGCGTTACAGCTGCGAGGATTCCTCGCCCGGCGCGGGCTCGGCGGTGGACTCCTCGGTGGCAGCGGGGGCGTCCGGCGCGACGGCGGCCGACGGCGCCTCGTCCGACGGGGCCGTGGTCGACGTCGCCTGCTCCGACGGGGCCTCGTCCGACGGGGCGGCCTGCGCGACGACGGGCTGCTCCGGGGCGGCGTCCGAGCGGATGTCGATCTTCCAGCCCGTGAGCTTCGCGGCGAGACGGGCGTTCTGCCCCTCCTTGCCGATGGCCAGGGAGAACTGGCCGTCGGGCACGATCGCGCGGACGGCGCGGCCCACCTCGTCGGTCACGGCGACCGAGGTGACGCGGGCCGGCGAGAGCGCATGGGCGACGAAGACGGTGGGGTCCTCGTCGAAGTCGACGATGTCGATCTTCTCGCCGTTCAGCTCGTTCATCACCGAGCGGACGCGCGCGCCCATCGGGCCGATGCACGCGCCCTTGGGGTTCACCCCGGGCACGGTCGCGCGCACGGCCATCTTGGTGCGGTGGCCCGCCTCGCGGGCGAGTCCCACGATCTCGACGGTGCCGTCGGCGACCTCCGGGACCTCGAGCGCGAACAGGCGGCGCACGAAGTTCGGGTGCGAGCGCGAGAGCGTGATCTGCGGCCCCTTGGGACCGCGGCGGGTCTCCACGACGTAGGAGCGGACGCGGCGGCCGTGCGAGTAGTCCTCGCCGGGCACGCGCTCGTGCGGGGGCAGCACGGCCTCGACGGTGCCGAGGTCGACCATCACCATGCGCGGGTCGCGGCCCTGCTGGATGATCCCCGAGACGATGTCCTCGGTGCGGTCGGCGTACTCGCCCAGCACCGCGTCGTCCTCGAGCTGGCGGATGCGCTGGAAGATCACCTGGCGCGCGGTCGAGGCGGCGACCCGGCCGAAGTTCTCCGGGGTGTCGTCCCACTCCTCGACGAGCTCGCCGTCGGCATCGCGCTCGCGGGCGAGCACGGCGACGGCGCCGGTGCGCTCGTCGATCGTGACCTCGGAGTCCTTCACCGGGTGGTCGGTGTGCAGGTAGGCGGCGTGCAGCGCCTGGCGGATCGCGTCCAGGAGCACGTCCACGGGGATCTCCCGCTCGCGCTCCAGGGCCCGCAGGGCTCCCATGTCGATGTCCATGTCAGCGCTCCGAATCGTCAGCGGCGGATGAGGGGCGGGTGGTGCCGTCCTCGGGGACGGCGGGGTCGGTCTGCCCGGCGGGCACGGCCGCGGCGGCGCGGGCGGCGAGCTCGTCCAGCTGCGCCTGGTCCGGCGGCGGGGTGAACTCGACCTCGACGCGCGCCGAGACGACGTCCGAGAGGGGCACGGCGAGGAACTCGGGAGTTCCCGCCGGGAGCTTGCGGGGGCGTCCGCGGTCGTCGACGCCGGGCTCGGGATGCAGCGTGAGCGTCCCGTCCTCGGCCACGGCGAGCAGCCGGGCGCGCAGGCTCGTCTCGCCCGCACCGGCGGCGCCCGACAGCGCGGTCGTGAGCAGGCGGCCGCGGGAGCGTCGGAAGTGGCGGGGCTGCGTGAGCGTGCGCTCGGCACCGGGGGTGGTGACCTCGAGCAGGCTCGGACCGGGGCCGAGGATCGACTCGTCCTCGTCCAGCAGCTCGGAGATCTCGCGGGACGCCTCCGCGACCGCGTCGAGGTCCGCGCTCCCCGTGCGGTCCTCGGGGAGGTCGACGACGAGCGTGACCTCGGTGGTGCCCTGGCGCTCGTGGACGGCGGCGTCCTCGAGCACGAGGTCGTGGCGGGAGAGGATCTGCGATGCGGCGTCCTGGACGCGTCCGACGGTCTGCTCGGAGGTCATGGCTCCCACCTCTTCTCCTGTGTTCTGCTGTGCGCCCTGCGGGGACACCACTCTAGTCCGCGCACGCGGGTCTCGCCCGCGTGGGAGGCCCCGGACCGCGCGCACGTGGCGAGGCGCACGCCCGAGAGGCAGGGCGCTCACGGGGACGTCGGGCGGACATGACGGAGCCGCACGATCGCGGCGGCGTCGCACGATGGCGGAGGAGCCGCGCGGTGATGGCAGAATCGGGCTCATGCGTGCCGAGCTCCCCCACCCCGGGCCCCGCCGTCGTGCGGTCCTGCTGGGCGGGCTCTCGCTCGGCGCGCTCGCCCTGTCCGGCTGCGACGGAGTGAGGATCGGCCAGCCCGCCGTGTACACCCCGCCGCCGGAGGGCATCGACGACCTCTACCGCCGCGACCTGCTGGCCCTGCTCGAGACGGGCCTCGGCGCGCAGATCGAGGCCGACGAGCGCTCGCGCGGCCTGGTCACCGGGGTGCAGGAGGCGCTCGGCCGACAGCGCGAGGCCATGCTCACCGGAGCCGAGGCGGAGGACGAGAGCTCCGCGTCGAGCGACGGCGGCGGCAGCGGCGACTCGGGCGGCAGCGGGGGCAGCGATGGCGGCGGCACGGGGAACGGCGGTGGCGGCGATGCCGCGCCGACCGACCTGCAGGGGCTCTCGGACCTGCTCGTGGCGATCCGCGACCTCACCACCGACGCGGCCCGACAGGTCTCCGGCTCCCTCGCGCGCCCCATGCTCGCCACCGGCGTCTTCGCGGCCTGGGCGGCGCAGAGGCTCGCCCGGATCGGCGGCACCGAGGCACCCACCCGTCCCCCGTCGGCCGAGAAGATCGTGCCCGCGCGCGACGTGCCGGAGCCCGACCCGCCGTCGATCGGTGCGGAG
This sequence comes from Brachybacterium sp. ACRRE, assembly GCF_022346485.1. Taxonomy (NCBI): domain Bacteria; kingdom Bacillati; phylum Actinomycetota; class Actinomycetes; order Micrococcales; family Dermabacteraceae; genus Brachybacterium; species Brachybacterium sp. ACRRE. The sequence continues at coordinate 55,242 of NZ_JAKRMO010000018.1, forward strand.
GTCGACTACCACTCCTCGCTCGAGCGGGCGCAGGAGGACGAGTGGTACGCGGGCTACGTGCGCGAGGTGCTCGCGGCCTCCGCGAGCGGGACGCAGCGCTCGGCCCTCATCGCCCAGAGCGATGCCAACCGCGAGCGCGCCGAGCAGCTCGGCGCCTTCGCCCGCGAGGACGGCGCGAAGGAGGTGCTGCGCGCGGCCGTGTACCCGCTGCCGGGCGGCGGCGTCACGCAGGAGCTGCGGAAGGACGAGCCCGAGGCGCTCGCCCTCACCCTCGTCGAGGACCACGTGATCCTCACCGGCGCCGCGCCCTTCGAGCGCCGGTCGCTGTCGATCGCGGCCGCCCTGGACCAGGCGGTGCTGCTGGCGTCCCTGCGCTCCTCCCTGTCGGCGCTGCCGACCCTCGATCCGGAGGGCTGAGCACGGGCGTCCGCGTTCCGCGGCGTTCGGCGCCCGCGGCGTCCGGCTCCCCGACGAGCGGACGCCCCGCCCCTCGCAGTGAGGAGCGGGGCGTCGGATCGAGGGATCGCGCGCGGTTCGCGTTTCAGGCGCGGACGGCGCGGACCACGAGGTCCACGACCTCCTGCGGGGAGACTTCGGCGACCTCGCCGCTCGCACGATCGCGGATCTCGACCTTGCCCTCGGCGAGCCCGCGACCGACGACGACCGTGGTGGGCAGGCCCAGCAGCTCGGAGTCCTTGAACTTCACGCCCGGGGAGACCTTCGGGCGATCGTCGTAGAGCACCTCGAGGCCCTGGGCCTCGAGGTCCCGCGCGATGCGGTCGGCCTCGTCGAAGACGCTCTGGTCCTTGCCCGTCGCGAGCACGTGGACGTCCGCCGGGGCGACGGCGCGCGGCCAGGTCAGTCCCTTCTCGTCGTGGTGGAGCTCGGCGATCGCGGCGACCGCGCGCGTGACGCCGATGCCGTAGGAGCCCATGGTCACCACGGCGGACTTGCCGTTCTCGTCGAGCACGCGCAGGTCGAGCGCCTCGGCGTACTTCCGTCCCAGCTGGAAGATGTGCCCCATCTCCATGCCGCGGGTCAGGCGCATCGGGCCCGAGCCGTCGGGCGCGGGGTCGCCGTCGCGGACCTCCGCGGCCTCGATCGTGCCGTCGGCCGTGAAGTCGCGGCCGAACACGAGGTCGTAGACGTGCTTGTCCTTCGCGCCAGCCCCGGCGACCCAGCGGGTGCCCGGGACGACCCGCGGGTCGACGACGTAGCGGATCTTGGACGGCGCCTCGAGGCCCAGCCCCTCGGGGCCGATGTACCCCTTCTTCAGCACGGGGTGCTTCGCGAAGTCCTCCTCGGTGAAGGCCGTCGCGATCGCGGGGGCCACGGCCACCTCGAGGCGCTTGTCGTCGACCTCGCGGTCGCCGGGCAGGGCGATCACGAGCGGCTCCGTGGTGCCGTCGGGGTGGGTGAGCAGGTAGACGAGGTGCTTGAGCATCTCGTAGCGGGTCCACTCCCCCGACTCCGCGACGTACCCCTGGCCGGGGAAGGCCTCGTTGGAGAAGTCGGTGAGCTTCGCGATGGTCGAGGCGCCCGGGGTGTCCTCGACGTGCGCGGCGGGCAGCTGCGCGATGCGGTCCGCGGCGAGCGCCTCGGGGGCGACGGTCGTGACGGCCTCGACGTTCGCGGCGTAGCCGCCGTCGGAGACCACGAAGGTGTCCTCGCCGATCGGCGTGGGGTGCAGGAACTCCTCGGAGCGGGAGCCGCCCATGGCGCCGGCGTCGGCCTGGCAGATGACGGTGGGCAGGCCCAGGCGCTCGAAGGTGCGCTGGTAGGCGCCGCGCTGCTTGAAGTAGGAGGCGTCCAGGCCGGCGTCGTCGATGTCGAAGGAGTAGGCGTCCTTCATGATGAACTCGCGCACGCGCAGCAGTCCGGCGCGCGGACGCGCCTCGTCGCGGTACTTGGTCTGGATCTGGTACAGCATGACCGGGAGGTCCTTGTACGAGTTGAACAGATCCTTCACCGCGAGGGTGAACATCTCCTCGTGGGTGGGTGCGAGCAGGTAGTCGGCCTGCTTGCGGTCCTTCAGGCGGAACAGGGTGGGGCCGTACTCCTCCCAGCGGCCGGTCGCCTCGTAGGGCTCGCGGGGCTGCAGCGCGGAGAACAGCAGCTCGTTGCCGCCGATCGCGTCCTGCTCCTCGCGCACGATCTGCTCGACCTTCCGCATCACCCGCAGGCCCAGGGGCAGCCAGGTGTACACGCCCGGCGCGCTGCGGCGGATGTACCCGGCGCGCACCAGCAGCTTGTGGCTCGCGACCTCGGCGTCCGACGGGTCCTCGCGCAGGGTGCGGACAAACGAGGAGGACATGCGGATCATGGAGGGCCTTTCGAACGGAGGGGTGGGCGCCCCACGACGGCGGGAGGAGCCCCCACCATGGTAGAGGAGACGCGCCCGTGCCTCGTGCAGGTCCGCCGCCCGGGGCCCCGCTCAGTTCTGCTGGAGCAGCGCCATGCCGACGCCGGAGACGAGCACGATGCCCACCAGCACGATCCAGCCGAGCAGCGCGATCAGGTTCAGCGCGATCCCCCAGCCCGCGCGGCCGCGCGCCAGCGGCTCGCGGCCGCGCGAGGAGACGCCCAGCCACAGGCCGATGATCGGGCCGATGAAGATCCAGCCGGCCATCAGCGAGCAGATGCCGATGACGAGGCTCGCCGTGCCCCGTCCGGTCTCGTCACCGGTGCGGACGCTCATGGACGCGTGTGTCATCGTGCTCTCCTTCGTGGGGTTCTGCGTGCCGGGCGGTGGCTGCTCGCGCTCGTGCGCTCGCCGCTCGGACCGGGATGCCCCCATCCTCGCGCGGCCTTGTCGTCATCGCATCGGCCCCCGGGGTGGTCCTCGGGGCCCGGCCTGCGACCTGAGGTGGAATCAGGGCGATGGGCGGCGCGACCTGCGGAGGGGCGCAGGGGAGGACGTCGTCGCGCACCGGGTTGACACGGCGCACCGGCTCCCCCGTACCATCGAGTAATCGATTTCCGACGACGATGTCCGGACGGTGCGTGTGCGATGACGGATCCGCAGAGGGCTCCCGACCCCGAGGGCGAGCTGCTGCTCGAGGTGCGGGGCGCCGTGAAGACGTTCCCCGGAGTGCGCGCGCTCTCCGACATGCGTCTCGACCTGCACGCGGGGGAGGTGCTCGCCCTGGTCGGCGAGAACGGCGCCGGGAAGTCCACGCTCATGAAGGTGCTCACGGGCGTGCATCGCCCGGACGCGGGCGAGTTCCGCTACCTGGGGCGGCCCCTGCGGGTGAGCGGCCCCCTGGACGCGGCCCGTCAGGGGCTCGCGATCATCCACCAGGAGCTGAACCTGATCCCCGCGCTCACCGTGGCGCAGAACGTCTTCCTGCGCCGCGAGAACCCTGCAGCGGGCCTGTTCACCCGTCCCCGGGACCTGGAGTCGCGCACCCGGGACCTGCTGGACCGGCTCGGCATGGACCTCGACCCGTCGACCCGCGCCGAGGACCTCACCGTCGCCCAGCAGCAGATGGTCGAGATCGCGAAGGCGCTCAGCTTCGACGCCCGCGTGCTGGTCATGGACGAGCCCACGGCCGCGCTCAACGAGACCGAGGCCGCCGCGCTCCACGCCCTCATCCGCGATTTCGTCACCCCGCGCACCGGCGTCGTCTTCATCTCGCACCGCATGGAGGAGCTGCGGGGTCTCGCCGACCGCGTGCAGGTCATCCGCGACGGCGAGTACGTGGACGACTTCCCGATGGCCGGCGCGACCCTCGACGAGGTCGTCACCAAGATGGTCGGGCGCCCCGTGACCACCGGGCGTGCGCGCGCTCCCCGGGACGCGCAGCCCGATCGCGAGGACCGCCCGGTCCTCCTCTCCGTCGAGCACCTGCGCAGCGAGCCGCTCGTCCGCGACGTCTCCTTCGAGCTGCGCGAGGGCGAGATCCTGGGCTTCGCGGGCCTGATGGGCGCCGGGCGCACCGAGACGGCCCGAGCGCTCATCGGCTCCCTCCCCCGCCAGGGCGGAGAGGTCCGCCTGCGCGGACGACCCGTCGCCTTCCGCTCCCCCGCCCAGGCGGCCCGCGCGGGCATCGGCTACCTGCCCGAGGACCGCAAGCGTCTGGGCCTCATGCTCGAGAGCTCCGTGCTGGCGAACATGGAGCTCTCCTCGCTCGGCTCCCGCTTCCAGCGCGCGGGACTCGTGCGCCGCGCCGACGCGCGCCGGGCGGCCGAAGAGCAGGCGAGCGCGCTGCGCATCCGCACCCCGCACCTCGAGCAGCCGATCAAGAACCTCTCGGGCGGCAATCAGCAGAAGGCCGTCATCGGACGCTGGCTGATGCGGGAGAGCGACGTGCTGATCTTCGACGAGCCCACCCGCGGCATCGACGTCGGCGCGAAGGAGGAGATCCACTCGCTCCTCGAGGACCTCGCCGCGCAGGGGCGCTCCCTGATCGTCATCTCCTCCGAGCTGCCCGAGGTGCTGCGCCTGGCCCACCGCGTCGTCGTCATGGCCGAGGGCCGCGTCGCGGGGGTGCTCGACGCGGCCGACGCCGACCCCGAGTCCGTCATGCGCCTCGCGGCCGTCGAGGAGGCCCCCGGCCATCCCCGCGCCGCAGATCCCGACCCCGCCCCCGAGCGCGGACGCACCGACGCGCCCGCCACCACGGAAGGACACCGATGAGCACGCTCGCCGCCTCCCCGACCCGTGAGGAGGCCGGCACCGGCCGCCCGCGCGGGCCGCGCCGCGTCCGCCTCCAGCAGCTGCTGGCCGCCGGGACCCTCGTCCTGATCTTCCTCGCGTTCTCCATCGCGAGTCCTTCGATCTTCCCCACCTGGGGGAACATCGTCACGATCCTGTACTCGACCGTGGTGATCGGCCTGCTCGCCCTCGGCGCGACCTTCGTGATCACCACTGCGGGCATCGACCTGTCGGTGGGCACGGGAATGGCGCTGTGCGCGGTGATGAGCGGCATGTTCATCGTGAACTGGGGGATCCCGGTCCCGCTCGGCATCGTGCTCGCGATCCTCTTCGGCGGCCTCATCGGCCTGATCAACGGGGTGAGCGTCGCGATCCTCGACCTGCCGCCGTTCATCGCGACCCTGGCGATGATGATGGTCGCCTCCGGGCTCGCGCTGGTGATCTCCGGCGCCGCACCGATCTACTTCGAGGACCCCTCCTACATGGGCTTCTCGACCGGGACGATCATCCCCTCGATCCCCAATGCCGTGCTCGTGCTGGCCCTCGCCGCCGTGATCGCGGCCGTGCTCATGTCCCGCACCCTGCTGGGGCGCTACGCGACGGCGATCGGCTCCAACCAGGAGGCAGCGGAGCTCGCGGGCGTGGCCGTGAAGAAGTGGCTGATGATCGTCTACATCGTGGGCGGTCTGTTCACCGGGCTCGCGGGCGTCATGATCTCGGCCCGGCTCGGCTCCGCGCAGCCCGCGACCGGCATGGGCTACGAGCTCGACGCGATCGCCGCCGTCGTCATCGGCGGGACCTCGCTGTCCGGCGGGCGCGGGACGATCGTCGGCACGGTGATCGGCGCGCTCATCATCTCCGTGCTCACCAACGGTCTGCAGATCCTCTCCATCCCCCAGGAATGGCAGGACGTCCTGCTCGGAGCGGTGATCCTGGTGGCCGTGTTCATCGACCGCCTGCGTCGTCGCGCGGAGCGCACGGCATGAACGGGGGCGGGGCCGGGGCGGTCGGCGGGCCGCGTCCCGGTCGGCGCGCGCCGAGCCGTCGTGCCGTGCTCGCCCTCGGCGGTGCGGCCCTGCTGCTGCCGGCGGCGGGCTGCGGACGCTCGCGAGAGGACGTCACGCACATCGCCCTGGTCTCGAAGGGCTTCCAGCACCAGTTCTGGCAGGCCGTGCGACGCGGCGCCCGCGCGGAGGCCGAGGAGAACGGCGTGGTCCTCACCTTCGAGGGCCCGCCCGCGGAGACCGACGTCGAGGCCCAGATCACGATGCTGCAGAACGCCGTGACGCGGAACCCCGACGCGCTGGGCCTCGCGGCCCTGGACTCCCGCGCGGCGGCGCTGGCCCTCGAGGAGGCGGACTCCAAGGGGATCCCGGTGATCGCCTTCGACTCGGGTGTGGACTCCGACATCCCGCTCGCGACGGTCGCCACCGACAACGCCGCGGCCGCGAAGGAGGCCGCCAAGCACATGTGCGAGCTGATCGACGGGAAGGGCCAGGTGGGGATCGTCGCCCACGACCAGGTGTCCCTCTCCGGCACCGACCGCCGCGACGGCTTCCTGGCCGGGCTGAAGGAGTACGGCCCCGGGGTGGAGGCTCTCGAGGTGCAGTACGGGGAGGGCGACCAGGCGAAGTCCGCCGACATCGCGCGCTCCATGATCACCGCGCATCCCGACCTGAAGGGGCTGTTCGGCACCAACGAGGGATCGGCGATCGGCGTTCTCAAGGGCGTCGAGGAGTCCGGGCGCACCGACCTGGCCGTGATCGGCTTCGACTCCGGGCGCGCGCAGGTCGAGGCGATCCGCGCCGGCGAGATGGCGGGCGCCGTCACCCAGGACCCGATGCAGATGGGACGCCTCACCGTGCGCACGGCGCTGCAGGCCCTCGCGGGGAAGAAGGTCGAGAAGATGATCGACACCGGCTTCCTCTGGTACGACGGGGACAACATCGACAGCGACGACGTGCAGCGGGCGGTGTACCTCTGAGCGTGCCGGGCGAAAACCCCTCGGCTCCTGCGGCCCCCGCCCGCTACCGTCGGAGCATGGACCCCCGTGCACAGCACTTCGCCGACAACCGCGCCAACTGGGACGACCGCTCGGCGCTCCACGAGGCCTCGGGCTACGGCATCGAGGAGCTCGTCGCCGACCCGTCGGCGATCAGTCCCGCGCTGGCCCAGGACCGCGAGCGCCTCGGGGACCTCACGGGACTCGACGTCATCCACCTCCAGTGCCACCTGGGCACCGACACGGTCGGGCTCGCACGCCTCGGCGCCCGCCGGGTCGTGGGCCTGGACCTCTCCCCCGCCTCCCTCGCCCGGGCCGCACGGATCGCCGAGCGCTGCCGCGCCGATCTCGAGCTGGTCGAGGCCAACGTGTACGACGCGCGCGAGGCGGTGAGCGGGGACTTCGACCTCGTGTACACCTCGATCGGGGTGCTGTGCTGGCTGCCCGACGTGCGCGCCTGGGCGCGCGTGATCGCCTCCCTGCTGCGCCCCGGCGGCAGATTCCTCGTCCGCGACGACCATCCGATGTTCATGGCCATCGGCGAGGACGTGAGCGACGGGCTGCGCATCGAACAGCCCTATTTCGAGCGTGAGCAGCCCATGACCTGGGACGAGGAGTTCAGCTACGTGGAGGCTCCGCCCGATGCCCCCGCGATCGCGCACAGCCGCAGCCACCAGTGGAACCACTCCCTCGCGCAGATCGTGAACGCCCTGCTGGAGGCCGGCCTGGTGCTCGACTCGCTCGAGGAGACGCCGTACTCGGCCTGGTGCCCGTGGCCCGATCTCATGGTGCGCGAGGGGGATCGCTGGCGTCTGCGGGAGGACCCCGACCGGATCGCCCTGCAGTTCGTCGCGACCGCCCACTGGCCGGCGGGCGGGGCCGGTGAGTCCGACGGGGCCCATGGTGAAGGATGAGCGCATGACGCACTCCTGGGATCCCGCATCCGTCACCGCCCCCGCCCCCTCGACGTCCCCCGATC
>NZ_JAKRMO010000019.1:0-61569 GCF_022346485.1 Brachybacterium sp. ACRRE
CCCCCTCCCACTGCAGCTCCCCACCCCATCCCGTGTCTTCGAAGGAGAAGAACATGCTGGATCGCAGACGTTTCCTCGCCCTCTCCTCCACCGCCCTCGGCGTCGGCGCACTCGCCGCGTGCAGCTCGGGAGGCGATTCCGGCTCCGGCGGCGACGGCGGCACCGACGTCGAGGTCTTCACCTGGTGGGCCGCCGGCTCCGAGAAGGCCGGCCTCGACGCGCTGGTCAAGGTGTTCGGCGAGCAGCACTCGGACTTCACCTTCGTCAACGGGGCGGTCGCGGGCGGCGCCGGCTCCGCCGCCAAGGACATGCTGCAGTCGCGCCTCCAGGCCAGCGACCCGCCGGACACCTTCCAGGCCCACGCGGGCGCCGAGCTCCAGGACTACATCGACGCCGCGCAAATCGAGGACGTCTCCGACCTCTACGACGAGTACAAGCTCACCGACGCCTTCCCGAAGGACCTCGTGGACCGCCTGACGGTCGACGGGAAGATCTACTCGATCCCCTCGAACATCCACCGCTCGAACGTGGTGTGGGCGAACGCGAAGGTCCTCGAGAAGGCGGGGATCGACGCGAAGAAGGCCCCGGGCAGCGTCGACGACTTCCTCGCCGACCTCGAGAAGGCGAAGGGCGCGGGCGTGACCGCGCTGTCCGTCGGCACCACCTGGTGCCAGGTGAACCTGCTCGAGGCCATCCTCATGTCCGAGCTCGGCTCCGAGAAGTACAACGGCCTGTTCGACGGGAAGACCGCCTGGGACGACGCCGCCGTGACGTCCTCGCTCGAGGCCTTCCAGAAGATGATGGGGTACACCAACACCGACCGCGACTCCCTGGACTGGCCCGACGCGACCCAGCAGCTGATCGACGGCAAGGCCGCCTACAACGTGATGGGCGACTGGGCGGAGGCAGCCTTCCAGCAGGCGAAGCTGAAGGACGGCGAGGACTACACGTACTTCCCGCTGCCCGGCAAGGAGAAGATCTTCGGCTTCCTCGCCGACTCCTTCACCCTTCCCGTCGGCGCCCCGAACGCCGACGGCGCGAAGGCGTGGCTCGACACCCTCTCCTCGAAGGACGGCCAGCTCGCCTTCAACCTCGCCAAGGGCTCGATCCCCGCGCGCACCGACGTCGACGAGTCCCAGTTCGGCACCTACTCGCAGACGGCCCTGAAGTCCTTCGCCGAGGACGCGATCTCCCCCTCGATCGCCCACGGCGCCGCAGTGCCGGTGGCCTGGCTCAACGACCTCTCGGACGCCACCAGCCAGTTCACCACGGGCGCCTCCGACCTCGCGGCCTACCAGAAGGCCCTGGTCGCGGCGGCGGACAAGTACGCGAGCTGAGGAACGGAGCTCGATGCGAACCCGCGTGCGCCGGTACGGACCGCCGCTGCTGCTCATCTCCCCCTCCCTCGTGCTGGTCGGCGTCTTCGTCTACGTGCTCATCGCGAGGAACCTGTGGACGTCGATGACCGACAACCACACGGCCGCGCAGGCGAACGGCCGCAAGGACGTCTCCTTCGTGTTCCTCGAGAACTACGTCGCCCTGTTCAAGAGCCCGCAGTTCCAGCACTCGCTGTGGAACCTCGTGCTGTTCACGGCGGTGTTCCTCGTGGGCGCGATGATCGTGGGCTTCGTGTGGGCGTGGCTGCTGGAGCGGCCGCTGCCGGGCGGGCGCATCTTCCAGACCGTCTACCTGTTCCCGATGGCGATCTCCTTCGTCGCCTCGGGCGTGGTGTGGCGCTGGCTGCTGAACTCGAACCAGGGGGACAGCGCGACGGGCCTGAACCGCCTGTTCCAGATGGTGGGCCTCGACGCGCTCGAGAACCCCTGGTGGAACCAGGTCGCCTTCGGCATCGCCGCGATCGCGATCCCCGCGATCTGGCAGCTCTCCGGCTACGTCATGGCGCTGTTCCTCGCGGGCTTCCGCGGGGTGCCCGACGACCTGCGCGAGGCCGCCCGCATGGACGGCGCGAGCAGCCTGCAGATGTACCGGCACGTGATCTTCCCGCAGCTCACGCCGGTGCTCATGAGCGCGATCGTCATCATCGCGCACATGTCGCTGAAGTCCTTCGACCTCATCATGTCGATCTCGAAGCCCGCGAACTACCAGACCAAGGTCCCCGCGGTGGACATGTACGTGTTCAAGTCGAGCTTCGACTACGCGAACGCCGCGGCCGTGGGCACGGTGCTGCTCGCGTTCATCGCGATCCTCATCGTCCCCTACCTGATCCAGCAGCACCGGGAGCGCACCCGATGAGCACCACGACGTCCGCGCCGCCGAGCGCCGCGCCGCTCGGCGAGAGCTCCCCGCTCGCCTCCCGCGGCCGCGGCGCCCCCGGCACCCGCCCCACGCCCGTCGGCCGCACCCTGCGCTACCTCGCCATCCTGCTGGGCGTGCTGTTCGTGCTGATCCCCGTGTACGTGCTGGTCATCACGAGCTTCAAGACCGGCGGCGATGCCAGCCCCGCGCGGGCCTGGGCGCTCCCGCACACCTGGACGCTGGAGAACTGGCAGCGGGCCTGGACGGCGCTCGCCCCGGCGCTGGGCCGGACCCTCTCGCTGGTCATCCCCTCGACGATCATCTCCTCGGTGCTGGGCTGCCTGAACGGCTTCGTCCTCTCGCGGTGGCGCTTCCCGGGGGCCGACATCGTCTTCACCCTCATCCTGTTCGGGATGTTCCTGCCCTACCAGGCGGTGATGATCCCCCTGCTGCAGCTGGTGCTCGCGACCGAGATCCCCAACGGGATCCCCTCGCTGATCCTGCTGCACGTGGTTTTCGGCATCCCCATCACCACCCTGATCTTCCGCAACTACTTCGAGACGATCCCGCACGAGCTCATCGAGGCCGCGACCGTGGACGGCGCGGGCATGCTGCGCACCTTCTCCTCGGTCGCGCTGCCGATCGCGATCCCCGGCTTCGTGGTCGTGGGGATCTGGCAGTTCACGAGCGCCTGGAACGACTTCCTGTTCGCGGTGTTCTTCTCGACCCCGCGCAACGGCCCGGTCACCCTCGCCCTGAACAACCTGGCCAACGGCGCGCTGCTCACCGATTACGGGGTCTCGATGGCGGGCGCGCTGCTCGCCTCGCTGCCGACGCTCGTGGTGTACGTGCTGCTCTCGCGCTACTTCATCGCCGGTCTCATGTCCGGCTCGGTGAAGGGCTGAGCGCCGTGGGACGACGAGCGGAGAGCCCGGCCGGGCCGCCCGCGTCGGCGCCCGCCGCAGCCCAGCATCCGGCCGCTCCCCCGCATCCGGCAGCGCAGACTCCCGTCGGACCCGCGCCCGACCACCCGGCCACGACCGATAGGCTCGCCACCATGGATGAACGCAGCTCCTACCTCCTCGTCGACGGCGAGAACATCGACGCCACGCTGGGCCTCTCGGTCCTGGGGCGCCGCCCGCACCCCGAGGAGAGGCCGCGCTGGAACACGCTGCTGAGCTTCATCCAGGAGCACTGGGCCGAGCCCACCCACGGGCTGTTCTTCCTGGCGGTCGCGAGCGACCTCCCCGCGAGCTTCGTGCAGGCGCTGCTCGCCATGGGGTACACGCCGATCCCGCTGCGCGGCGACGGCAAGGTCGTGGACATCGCGATCCAGCGGACCCTCACCGCCCTCAAGGATCGTGCGGCCGACGTGGCCCTGGTCAGCCACGACCGCGACTTCGTCGATCAGATGCGCGTGCTCTCGGAGGACGAGGAGCGGCGCCTCGCGATCGTGGGCTTCCGCGAGTTCATGGCCTCCGACCTGCGGCAGGTGCCGCGCGTGGAGATCCTCGACCTCGAGTTCGACGCGGGGACGTTCACCAGCCCGCTGCCGCGCGTGCGCGTCATCGAGATCGACGAGTTCGACCCCTACGAGTTCATCTGACGCCGATCGGGGCAGGGCCGACGCCCGCCGGCGCCGGCCCGTCCCGACCGCTGCTCACACGAGCGGTGCCGCGTCGCCGACGCCGCCCGTGCGATTGCCGACGAGCTTCAGCTCGACGGTGTCCGGCCCGGCGCCCTTCTCCTTGGCCGCCACCCATAGGGCCAGCTGGTTCTCTCCGCGCGGGTCGAGGATGCCGGCGGGGATCGTGAACTCGCTCTGCGGGCCCACGTCCCCGATGTAGATCCCGATCTGCCAGCCGTTGACGAAGAGGACCGCCTGGCTTCGGTCGCTGCGATCCTTCGTGAAGCGGTCCGAGCGGACCACGAGGCGCCAGGAGGCGTCCTGGTCCTCGGGGACGCGCAGGCGGAAGGTCGAGCGGTACCAGCGCACCCCGGGCCCCGCGGCGACCATGGTGTCCGCTCGCTTCCAGCGGTGGTCGTCGACGCCGGGCAGGTGCCAGCCCTCGCGCTCCCCATGGAGCCCGCCGAGGTTGTACATGGTGCGCAGCGGGTCGTCCTTCCCCGTCGGGTCGGCGGCCCCGCGGATCAGCCAGGCGACGGCTCCGTCAGCCGGGAGGACCGCGTCGTAGAGGCCCCGGTTCTGCTTCGAGAGACCGTCGTCGCTCCAGTCGAGGTTCTGCCCGAGGTTGTGCACGAGCACGGCGAGGACCGTCTCCTTCCCTGTGGCGATGGCGCTCTTCGGGACTGCGAGCTCGTGGTCCTGGCCGTCGGCGGGGAAGGCGCCGAGGCTCGTCCCGTCGATCCACGCCTGGGCGAAGGCGGGCGCCTTCCCGGTCGCGGGCTGGCCGGTGCCGCCGTTCGCCTGCAGGGTGAGGGTGCGCGAGGCCGAGGCGGTGAAGCGCGCGCGGTACCAGACGGACCCCTCGTACATCCCGTAGTGGTTCGAGTCCAGGACGATGCCGCCGCGACCCGGGCCCTGCTGGGGCGTGGACCCCTTGGTCGCGTCGGCCCTGGTCCAACCGTCCTCATCGAGGTCGACGGCGATCTCCGGGGCCTCGTCGACGCCGCGGAAGCGCAGCGTGGGGACGTGAACGGTGCGCGGGGCGGACAGGCGGACGTGCGCGACGCCGTCCGCGACGCGGGCGCTGCGGGCGCCGACGCGCACCGTCCTCACGCCGTCGGGCACGTCCAGGCGGAGCGCCGCCGCCTCCGACCCTCCCGCGGTGACGTGCGCGGAGCTGCCGTCGAAGGCGACCGCGCGGGCGTGCTCGGCACCCTCGACCAGCACGTGGGCGTCCGCGGATCCCGCGGTCGCGTCCATGCCGCGGCTCGGCCGGCCGGGGAGGATCCAGGTGCGCTCGGCCGCGCTGCGGGAGAGGATCCGCAGGCGCAGCGTCGAGCGCTCGCCGATGCCCTTCGCCGTGCGGGGACGACCGCGCACGACGATCTCGTAGGCCTCGCCGTCGCCCTGACCGTGGACATGGTCGAGCCGCAGCTGACCGGTGTCGCCGTCCCAGTGGGTCTCGACGTGCCGCGGCGCCTCGACCTGCGGCTCGCCCGCGTAGCGCAGCACGGTCTCGCCCATGTCGCCATCGGCGCCGACGAGGAGCTGGAGCACGGCGTCCGCGCGCGGGAGCGCGGGGCCGAAGGGCTGGCTCGTCGAGTAGAGCAGGGCGTGCGAACCCAGGACGCAGTCGGCCGCGAGCACGAGGGCGTCCCGGCCGCGCAGACGCAGGAGCGCCCCCTCCTTCTGGGGCACGCGGACCCATCCGGTCGCGCCGTCGGGGATCGGGGCGTCGGGGTCATCGCTCCCCGCTCCGGGCACGTCGAGGGCGTCGAGGGTGACGACCGTGCCCGTGCCGCCCTCGGCGCTCTTCCCGAGGGCGCGCACCGTGATCGTGTGCTCGCCGTCCTCGAGGTCGCGCACACGGTGGGCGACGAAGCGCGTGGGCCTGTTCTGGTCCGAGGCGACGTGCGAGGTGAAAGTTCCCTCCTGCTCCCCGTCGATGAGGACCTCGGCCATGCCGTGATCGGTGCCGGTCGCCGTGATCACGTCGACGCCGGTGCCGGTGAACGTCCAGCTCGCGCTCGCCCCCGCCGCCTCGGTGCGATGCACGGACCCCCGAACGCCGCTGCGTCGTCCTGCGCGGTCCAGGAGCCCTCGTAGGTGATCGCGGGGTCCGCGTCGTCGGCGTCCGGCTGCCCTGCTCCGCCCGTGCCGTCGTCCCCCTCCTCGTCGGACGCGCCGAGCACGAGACGCACGGCGAAGCGGGTGTCGGTCTCGTCGTTCGAATCGGCGAGGCGGAAGCCGAGCAGACGCGGAGCGCCGCCGTCGGACGCCGAGGGCTCGGAGTCGGTGGCGATGCGCGCGTACGCCGTCACCTCGGCGCCGTCGAGGTCGCGGACGACGGGCGCGGCACCGGGGGCCATCGAGGTGATCTGCGGCAGCGCCTCCTGGAGGGCTGCGAGCTCCTTCTGGACGGCGAGCTTGCCGGTGAGCAGACGGTCCTCGGTGATCGCGGCGCCGTAGTCGTAGCTCGTGAAGCCCGAGGACGGGGAACCGGTGAAGCCCCAGTTCGTGCCCCCGAACGCCATGTAGTAGTTGAAGGCCGTGACGCCGTTGCCGAGGTTCCGCACGCCCCACTGGCGGGTGAAGGCGGGATCGGTGAACTCAAAGGCCTGCGCGGCGTCGAAGGGCGCGCCCCATGGGGTGAATGCACCGCCCTGCGACTCGGTGATGAAGTGCGGGGACTCCGGCGCGTACTCGCGGAACTGGTCCTCCGCCTCGCCGATCTGCCGCCGGGGCCCGCCCGCGTCGAAGCCCAGCGGGTAGTGGTCGTAGGCGTAGAAGTCGAGGTCGAGGTCCGCCGAGTCGCGGAAGCGCCCTCCGAGGCCGTAGTCGTTGTGGAACAGCGGGACGTCGATGCCGATTCCCCGCACGTGCTGGGCCAATGCGCGCACGAACTCCTTGCGCGGGGCGTCGTCGTCGATCAGTTCGTTCTCGATCTGCCACATGAGGACGCTGCCGCCGCCGTCGGTGATCTGGTGGCGGGCGATGATCTCGCCGATCGCGCTCAACCAGTCCTTCGAGTCGGCGAGGTTCTGCGGGTCGGTCGAGCGCAGGGAAGCGGCGCGGTTCGTCATGTACGCGGGCAGGCCGCCCATGGAGATTTCCGCGTTCACGTAGGGGCCCGGACGTGCGATCACGAAGAGCCCCTCCTGCTCAGCGATGCGGAGGAGCAGGTCCACGTCCTTGATGCCCGTGAAGTCGAAGGGTCCGCCGCTCTCGCTCTGGTGCAGGCCCCAGAAGAAGTAGAAGGAGACCGCGTTGAATCCTGCAGCACGCATGAGCTGCAGAAGCTCGCGCCACTGCGCGGGGGCGGGGACGCGCCACGGATGGATCTCGCCGGCGTAGAGGTGGAGCCGCTCGCCGTCGATGCGGAAGGAGCGGGCGTCCCACGTGACCTCGTGCGCCTGGCCGTCGTTGCCCGGGAAGAGGCTGCTGCCGTGGACCAGACCGTCCTCGAGGGGATCGTCGTCCCCGCCGCGCCCGGGAGCGGTGGGGACGGACGTCGCGGGCCCGCGAGGTGCGGGCGATGCCTGGGCGGACGACGCGCCGAGAACGGCCGGCCCGGCGACGGCGGGGACGGTGAGGGATGCGCCCGCCCGCAGGAACGCCGAGCGGGAGACCGCCGAGCGAGGGCCGAGGGGGAGGGGAGAGTGGGAGCGATGGCCCATGGGGACTCCTCGTCGAGTCTGCGGCGGAGTGCGCCACGGGGACCGTGCCGCACCTGCGAATCGATTGACACACTAACAGCGGGTGAGCAGGCGCCCCGGCACTGCGACCTCCCGGGGCGCCCCGTCCCCGAGCCGAGCCTCAGGAGAGCCGGCCGAGCACCTCGTTGAGCGCCTCGGTCGAGGACGGGTGGGTCCAGATCCCGTCGCGCAGCTGCGTCGCCGTGATGCCCGCGCGCATGGCGAGCGCCACGAGGTTCACGACCTCCTGGGAGTCGACGTGGAACAGACGCGCCCCCAGCACGAGATCGGTCTGCGCGTCGACGACCACCTTGATCACGCCGCGGGCGTCCCCCAGCGTCTTGGGGCGGGGCATCGCCTTGATCCCCGCGACGGGGGCGAGCACCGTGCGGACCTCGTGGTCGGCCTCGCGGGCCTCGCGCTCGGTCAGGCCGACGGCCGACAGCGGCGGGGTGAGGAAGGTCGTCGACGGCACCGCGACGCGGTCCGAGAGCCGCCGCGAGCCGTCGCCCGTGAGCGCGGAGGCCACGATGCGGCTGTCGTCGAGGGAGAGGTAGGTCTGCTGCCCGTGCCCGTGGACGTCGCCCATCGCGAACACGCCCTCGGCGCTCGTGCGCAGCTGGTCGTCGACGACGACGGCGCCGTGCTCGTCGACCTCGATGCCCGCCTGCTCGAGGCCCAGATCCGCGGTGGCGGGCCGCCTGCCGGTCGCGACCAGGACCGCGTCGACCACGAGCGGTGCGCCGTTCCCGTCGTCCGTGCCCTGCAGCGCGACGCCGTCCGGGCCGTCGACGTACTCGCCGACGGAGGTCCCGGTGAGGAGCGTGATGCCCTCGTCCTCGAGGACCTCGCGCACCGCGTCGGCGACGTCGTCGTCCTCCGCGGGAAGGATCCGCTCGCCGCGGGCGATGACGGTGACCTCGCTGCCGAAGCTGCGGAACATCGCGGCGAACTCGAGGCCGATCGGCCCCGCGCCGATCACGGCGAGACGGCGAGGGAAGGGCTTCACGTGCTGCAGCGAGGTGGAGGTGTGGATGCGCGGCCCGTCGATGCCGGGCACCGCGGGCAGGACGGGCTCGGCGCCGGTGTTCACGATGACGGTCTCGGCGCTGATCAGGAGGTGCTCGGCGAGGCCGGCGCCGCCTGCGGAGGGGGTCACCTCGACCTCGCGGGGCCCGACGAAGCGGGCGCGGCCGTCCACGATCGTCACGGAGTCGTGGTCGGCGAGCATGTGCAGGTTGACGTCGTTGAGCTTCCCGATGAGGGCGTCGCGCGTATCCACCGCCCGGTCGAAGTACTCCTGGGGGTCGTCGCCCTCGCGGCGCTCGTCCGCGGCGTGCACGAGGGTCTTCGTGGGCACGCAGCCGATGTTGATGCAGGTCCCGCCGTACATCAGGGAGGACTGCTCGACCATCACGACGCGGCGCCCGGCGGCGGCCATGCTCGCGGCGAGCGTCTTCCCTCCTTTCCCCCACCCCAGGACGAGCAGGTCGGCGGTCAGGGTGCGCGGTGCGGTCATGGGGTTCCTCCCGGGATGGTGCGGCGAGCGGTCCCGACGCAGGGGCCTGCGACGACGCTACCCCCGCGACGACGAGGACGTGCAGAACAGCAGAAGGCCCCCGCCGGAACCGACGGGGGCCTTCGGGACCCGGACGAGCTCCGGGCCGAGAGCGGTAGCGGCGGGATTTGAACCCGCGGTGGCTATTAACCACACATCATTTCGAGTGATGCACCTTCGGCCGCTCGGACACGCTACCGCCCGCGATTCTACGCAGGGCCATGAACGACGGGCAAACCGTGGGCGCCGACGTGCGATCCAGTTCACCGGCGCAGGCACTACCCTCGACGGGATGACGAGCACCGATGCCCCGACTCCCTCCCAGCCGCCCGTGGATCCGGCCGCGTCCGCGCCCCGGCCGCCCCGCCCCGCCCATCGGCCGACGGACCGCACCCACCACGGCGACACCGTGAGCGATCCCTTCGAGTGGCTGCGCGTCAAGGAGGACCCCGAGGTCATCGCCCACCTGGAGGCGGAGAACGCCTTCGCGGACGCGCGCACGGCGCATCTGTCGGGGCTGCGCTCCGACCTCGTCTCCGAGTTCGTCGGCCACACCCAGGAGACGGACCAGTCCGTGCCCGTGCGCCGCGGTGACTGGTGGTACCTCACCCGCACCACCGAGGGCGAGGACTACCCGCGGCACACACGCGTCGCCGAGACCCCGGAGCTGCCGCGCGGCGCGGGCGGCGTGCCCGCCGTCGAGCCCGGTGTCCTGCTGCCCGGCGAGCAGGTGATCCTCGACGCGCAGTCCCTCGCCGAGGGCCGGGAATTCTTCTCCCTCGGCGGCATGCGCCCCTCCCCCAGCCAGGACCTGCTCGCCTTCAGCACCGATGTGCGCGGCGACGAGCGCTTCGACGTGGTGGTCACGGACCTGCGCCGCGGCAGTGCGGACGGCACAGGCAGCGCCGGCGGCGAGGTGATCGACGAGGCGGTGCGCGGCGCCGGCTACGGGCTCGCGTTCTCGACCGATGAGCAGTGGCTGTTCTACGCGCGGGTCGACGACGCCTGGCGCCAGCACCAGATCTGGCGTCACCGCCTGGGGACGGACGCCCAGGAGGATCAGCTGGTCCTCGAGGAGACCGATGAGCGCTTCTCGATCGGCTTCGGGACGTCCCGCGACGGCTCCACGCTGATCATCGAGGCCGCCTCGACCACGACCAGCGAGGGCTGGCTCCTGGACCTCTCGGATCCCACCTCGGCGCCGCGATCCGCCGGCGGACGCCGGCCCGGGATCGAGTACTCTCTCGAGCCCGCCGGGGACCACCTGCTGGTGGTCCACAACGACGGGGCGCCCGGCTTCGCACTCGCAACCGCATCGCTCGAGGACCCGGGATCCTGGACGACGATCCTCGAGGCCGCCGACGGCGAGCGCCTCGAGTCCGTCGACGCCTTCGCGGGCTTCGCCGCGCTCGAGCTGCGCAGCGGCGGGCTCGCCGCGGTGCGCGTGATCCCCCGGCGCGGGGCGACGGGCGCGGGCACAGGGTCGAACGCTGAGGCCGGTGCTGGCGCTGACGTCGACGGGGATACGGCGGCGCACGCCTGGGCGGTCGAGGACGCCTGGGACGTCTCCCACGGCGGCGAGCTCGACACCGTGTTCCTGCAGGCGAACCACCAGTTCGACGAGCAGCTCCTGCGCTACCAGCTCACGAGCCTGCTCACCCCGTCGACGATCGCCCAGGTCGACGTGCGCACCCGCGAGCACGAGGTGCTGCGCCGCACCCCGGTCCCGGGATACGACCCGGAGCTGTACGTCGAGAAGCGCCTGTGGGCGCGGGCGGCCGACGGCACCTCGATCCCGATCTCGCTGGCCGCCCGCCGGGAGGTCGCGCCCGACGCGACGAACCCCGGCTACCTCTACGGCTATGGCTCCTACGAGGCGTCCATGGACCCCTCGTTCGTGCCCACCCGCCTGTCCCTCCTGGACCGCGGGGTCGTGGTCGCCGTGGCGCATGTGCGCGGCGGCGGCGAGATGGGCAGGCCCTGGTACGAGCACGGCAAGCTGCTCGAGAAGCGCAACACCTTCACCGACTTCGTGGACTGCGCCGCGCACCTGGTCGACGCGGGCTGGGTCGCGCCGGACCGCCTCTCCGCGGAGGGCCGCAGCGCGGGAGGCCTGCTCATGGGCGCGATCGCGAACCTCGCCCCCGAGCGGTTCCGGGCGATCATCGCGGGCGTGCCCTTCGTGGACGCGCTCACCACGATCCTGGACCCCTCGCTCCCCCTCACCGTGGGCGAGTGGGAGGAGTGGGGCGACCCGCTGCACGATCCCGAGGTCTACGCGTACATGAAGTCCTACTCGCCGTACGAGAACGTGCGGGAGGTCGAGTACCCGGCGATCTTCGCCTCGACCTCGTTGAACGACACCCGCGTGTTCTTCGTTGAGCCCGCGAAGTGGGTGGCGCGCCTGCGCGAGACCGTGACCAGCGACCAGGACGAGCGGCCGATCGTGTTCCGCTGCGAGATGGTCGCCGGGCACGGCGGGCGCTCGGGCCGCTACGCGAAGTGGGAGCAGCGGGCCGACGAGCTCGCCTGGCTGCTCGACCAGATCGGCGCGACCGCCCGGATCTGAGCGGCCGGAGGGCCCGACGGACGTCGATCGTCCGCCGGGCCCGACCGGTCAGAAGGCCGGGATGACCGACCCGTCGGTGTACGTGGTGGTGATGAAGTCCTTGACCTTGTCGGAGTGCAGGAGCTCGTCGAGCTTCTTCAGCGCGGCGTTGTCCTTCTCCTCGCTGCGCACCACCACGAAGTTCGCGTAGGGGTTCTCCGCGTCGCTCTTCTCGAGCACGATCGAGTCCTCGGAGGGCTTGAGGCCCGACTCGATCGCGTAGTTGCCGTTGACGACGCCCGCCGCGAAGTCGCCCAGAGTGCGCGGGATCTGGGCGGCCTCGATCTCCGTGAACTTCAGCTTCTGCGGGTTCTCGGCGACGTCCTTGGTGGTCGCGTCGGTGACCTCGACGCCGTCCTTGAGGGTGATCAGACCCGCCTCGGCGAGCAGTCCCAGGCCGCGGCCGCGGTTGGTGGGGTCGTTGGCGATCGCGATCTCGTCGCCGTCCTTCAGCTCGTCGAGCTTCGTGATCTTCTCGGAGTACAGGCCCAGGGGCTCGATGTGCACGCCCTTGAACGCGAAGAAGTCGTAGCCCTTCTCCTTCTCCTGCGAGTCCAGGAACGGCTGGTTCTGGTAGTAGTTCGCGTCGATGTCGCCGTCGTTCAGCGCCTGGTTCGGGATCTGGTAGTCCGTGTAGGGCGTGATGTCCAGCTTCAGGCCCGCGTCCTCGGCGAGGTTCTTGCTGACGAACTCCAGGATCTCCTGGTGGGGCTTGGGCGAGGCGCCGATCTTGATCGTGGTCACCCCGTCCTTCTCCTC
Source organism: Brachybacterium sp. ACRRE (assembly GCF_022346485.1). Taxonomy (NCBI): domain Bacteria; kingdom Bacillati; phylum Actinomycetota; class Actinomycetes; order Micrococcales; family Dermabacteraceae; genus Brachybacterium; species Brachybacterium sp. ACRRE. The sequence goes on from NZ_JAKRMO010000019.1 coordinate 12,504, forward strand.
GGGGCCGTCGGAGCCCCCGCCCACCAGGCCGCAGCCGGTGATCGAGAGCGCGGCGAGGCCGGCGCCGGAGGCGAACAGGGAGCGGCGGGTCAGGTGCGACATGGGGATCTCCTCGGGGAGTGGAACGGAGTGGTGGGGCGGAAGGGCGAGGACGGACGGGGAAGGGGCCTCGGGGTCAGGGCTCAGGCGTTGCGTGCGCGGTGGTCGACCGCGCGGGCGAGCACCGAGCCCAGCGACTGCACGAGGATCACGATGACGATGAGGACGACGACGGTCGAGATCATCACGACGTTGTCGTACGACTGGTAGCCCATGCGGTTGGCGAGGTCGCCCAGTCCCTTCCCGCCCACGGCGCCCGCCATGGCGGTATAGCCGATGACGGCGATCGTGGTGGTGGTCAGCGAGCCGATGATCCCGGGCAGCGCCTCGGGGAACAGCACCTGGCGGATGACCTGCCAGCGGCTCGCGCCCATCATCTGCACCGCCTCGATCTTCCCGGCGGGGATCTCGCGCAGGTTGATCTCGATGAGGCGGGCGAGGAACGGGATCGCGGAGACCACGAGCGCGAACATGGCGGCGTTCGGGCCGGTCACGCGGCCCACCACGATTCTCGTGACGGGGATCAGCGCGATGATCAGGATGATGAACGGGAACGAGCGGCCCACGTTCACGATGAAGCCGACGATCCGGTTCACCCAGCGGGCGCCGCCGCCGGCGGCGCGGTCGGTCTCGAACAGCAGCACTCCGAGCGGGGTGCCGATGAGCGCCGCGAAGATCATCGTGCCGATCGTCATGTAGAGGGTGATCAGCGTGTTCGACCACAGGCTCGTGTTGGAGTCCCAGGTGGTGAAGACGGGGTTGCTCAGCCATTCGCTCATGCCGAGGCCTCCTTCGTGACGACGCCGCGGCCCTCGAGCTCGCGTAGGAAGGCCGCGAGGCCCTCCTCGCTGATCGGGGTGTCGTCCTCGTTGCGCAGGGCCAGCTGCACGCGGCCCACCTGGCGTCCGGCGATGGTCTCGATGGTGCCGGCGACGATCTGCGCGAGCGCTCCGTGCTCGGCGGCGATCCGCACGAGCTCCTCGCTGCTGGCCACGGCCTTCTCGTTCTGCGGGTCGGCGCCGTAGTCGCAGTCGACCACGCGCGCGCTGATGCCCGTCGGGGCCGGCGGCAGCGGGATCAGCTCGCTGCTGAGCGGGCCGTGCGGGTCCGAGGCGACGTCGGCGAGCGCACCGGACTGGCGCACCCTGCCGTCCTCGAGGAGGGTCACGGAGTCGCAGATCTCGCGGACCACGCTCATCTCGTGCGTGATCATGAGGACGGTGATGCCCAGGCGGTCGCGCAGGCTGCGGATGAGCGCGAGGATCTGCCGGGTCGTCGTCGGGTCGAGCGCACTGGTGGGCTCGTCGCACAGCAGCACCTTGGGCTCGGCGGCGAGACCGCGAGCGATGCCCACGCGCTGGATCTGACCGCCCGAGAGCTGCGCGGGATGGTTGTGCTCGCGGCCGGCGAGGCCCACGAGGTCCACGAGCTCGGCGACGCGCGCGGAGCGCTGCTCACGGCCCACACCGGCGATCTCGAGCGGGTGGGCGATGTTGCGGGCGGCGGTGCGGGAGTCCAGCAGGTTCGCGTGCTGGAAGACCATGCCGATCTCGCGGCGCGCCGCACGCAGGGCGGGCCCGTCGAGCGCGGCGATGTCCGTGCCGTCGATGCGGACGCTGCCGGACGTGGGCTTCTCGAGCCCGGTGAGGCAGCGGATGAGCGTGGACTTCCCGGCGCCGGAGCGGCCGACGATCCCGTGGATCTGGCCGGCGTCGACGGTCAGGTCGATGCCGTCGAGCGCGGTGACGGGGTCTCCCCCGCCGGGCGCGGGGAAGACCTTGGTGAGGCCTTCGAGAGTGATCACAAGCAGAAGTAGAGCATCCCCCTAGCGCACCTGCCGACCCCTGCGTTCACGAAACGTCATCTGACCGGGGGAGGCGTGGGAGGGATCACCGCGCGGGGCCGCGGCGTGTGGTGCGCGCCTCAGCGCCTGCGGCGGGCCCGGAAGAAACCGCGCAGCAGGTCCCCGCACTCCTGCTCCCGCACGCCCGTGGTGAGCTCGGCGCGATGGTTCAGCCGAGGCTCGCGCACGAGGTCGTAGAGGGACCCGGCGGCCCCGGCCTTCGGGTCCGGGGCGCCGACCACGACGCGGGCGATCCGCGCGAGGACGATCGCCCCGGCGCACATGGTGCACGGCTCGAGCGTGACGGCGAGCGTGCAGCCGGTGAGGTTCCAGCGTCCCGTCGCGCGGGCGGCCTCTCGCAGGGCGAGGATCTCGGCGTGCGCGGTCGGGTCCTCGTCGGCCTCCCGGCGGTTCCCTGCCCGCGCGATCACGCGCCCAGCCGGGTCCAGGACGACAGCGCCGATGGGGACGTCGGCCGGCTCGCGGTCCGCGGCGGCGCGCGCCTCGTCGAGGGCGATGCCCATGAGGTCGTCGTCCTCCATCGCGGCGTCGGTGGAGAGCGAGGGCTCGTCGGCCGTCGGGCTGGTGTCCGTCACGGCTCCATTCTCGCCCGCCGACAGGAGTGCTCGGCGGCTCACTCCTCGAGGTACTGGGTGACCCGGATCTGGTTCCCGAACGGATCCCGCAGCGCCATGTCCCTGCCGTAGGGACGTGTGGTGGGCTCCTGGACGATCTCGACCCCCGCGGCGCGCAACCGGGCATGGTCCGCGTCCACGTCGTCGCTCGCGAGGATCATCCAGCTCGAAGTGCCGCGCTCCGTGAGCTCCCGCAGCAGGTCAGCCGTCTCGGCGCTTCCGGTCGCCGTTGCGTCTCCGATGCGCTGAAGGAGCACAGCCCTGTGCGGGGCTGCAGGAAGCGTGACGGTGAGCCAGCGCATGTTCCCGAGGTCCACATCGGTCTCGACGGCGAAACCGAGCTTCTCGGTGTAGAAGGCGAGTGCTGCGTCCTGATCGGTGACGTACATGGGCGTGATCGCGATGTCTGTGAACATGGGCTCAGAGTAGGCACGCGCCGCCTCGTCCGGCTTCTCCGGACTGTCCATTTCCCGACCGGCGGTGCGATCACGCGCCGCTGGTCGCCCCACCCCTGACCCGGCCACTCGATTCACCCGTCGGCTCTGCTCCGCGGTGGGGTGTAGACGCGGATCGCACGACGCAGGCGGGGACTCCCGGAGGCGGCCCGAGCGACCTGTGGGCACTCGGGGTGCGACCCACCATCCGGTGGAACGTCCGCGTGAAGGTGCCGAGGCTCTCGTATCCCACGTGTCGCGCGATCTGCGTGATGGGCAGGTCGCTGGTCCGCAGGAGCCACTGCGCTCGCTCGATCCGTCGGGCGGTGAGATACGCAGAGGGACTGCGGCCGAAGGCTCGGAGGAAGCAGCGCCGGAAGTGGGTGGGCGAGAGGTGGGCGGCACGCGCCATGGACCCCAGGTCCCAGCGGCCTGCGAAGTCCCGGTCCAGGAGATCCTTGACGCGCAGCACACGCCGAGCCGTGGACTCGCCGGGCCGTGTGGGCGCACTCGGGGCCGCGCCGACCGCGGCGGCGCCGTCCGCGTCGGATCTCGCGTCGTGCGTCAGCCCTCGCCGAGTTCTCGTCCGCGCCCTCATCTCCGCGCTCCGCACACCGCATAGCGCGCCTCGAGCAGGGAGCCGTTCCTCCCGAACTCGCGCAGCTCCAGGTCGAGGCGCCCTCCCATCAGGGGCTTCCCGCTTCCGAGCGTCACCGGGGCGATGGACACGAAGACCTCGTCGAGCATCCCGGCCTCCGCGAACGAGTGGGCGAGGTCCCCGCCGCCCACGATCCAGACGTCCTTGTCGCCCGCGGCCTCCTCGAGCCGGGCGCGGTGCTCGGCGGGAGGCCCCGCGACGCGGGTGATGCCCGCGAAGTCCTCGGGCAGCTCCCGATGGGAGAAGACGAACGTGGGCTGGTCGTAGACCCAGGCATCCGCGACGGTCTCGAGGTGCCCCACCACCCAGTCGTAGGTCGAGCGCCCGGAGACCACCGCACCGACCTCCTCGACGAAGTCGTCGTAGGGAAGGATGCTCTGCGCGGGGTCGGTGGACTGGGAGAGCAGCCAGTCCAGGCTCTCGTGCTCGTCGGCGAGGAAGCCGTCGAGGCTGGTCGCGGTGAGGAAGCGATAGCGGGTCATCAGGGCCTCCTGCGCGCCGGCGCAGCGCCGCGGGTCGGTCGCTGCGAGGTGTTGGTCCCAGTATTCGCCGGGGCTCCCCCGAACGGATCCCGCGCACAGAGGCGTCGGGTAGATTCGGCGCCATGCGCGTGCTCGAACTCGACCATCCCCTCGTCGCCCACAAGCTGACGGCGCTCCGCAAGGCCGAGACGCGGTCCTCGATGTTCCGCCTCCTGGCCGACGAGCTGGTGACCCTGCTGGCCTACGAGGCCACGCGCAACGTCGCGGTCGCACCCGTCGAGATCGAGACCCCGGTGACCACGATGACCGGCACGCGCCTGACGGACCCCAAGCCCATGGTGGTCCCGATCCTGCGCGCGGGCCTGGGCATGCTCGACGGCATGACCCGCCTGCTGCCGACGGCAGAGGTTGGCTTCCTGGGCATGGTCCGCAACGACGAGACCCTCGAGGTCACGACCTACGCGAACCGCCTCCCGGACGACCTCACCGACCGCCAGTGCTTCGTGCTGGACCCGATGCTCGCGACCGGTCACACCCTCATCGCCTCCGTGAACTACCTGCACGAGCGCGGCGCGAAGGACATCACCTGCGTGACGCTGCTGTGCGCCCCCGAGGGCCTGAAGACCCTCGAGGAGCAGATCGATCCGGCCATCGACCTCACCGTGGTCACCGCCGCGATCGACGAGAAGCTCAACGAGAAGGGCTACATCGTCCCCGGGCTCGGCGACGCGGGCGACCGCCTCTTCGGCGTCGTCGACTGAGAGGGCCCGCCGACGGACGACGGCTCTCGCCGGGTCCCACCGGGTTCCAACGGGTTCCACCGGACTCTGACCTCGCGCGTCCCAGGATGCGAACACCCGCTTGAGGCCGCGCGCCGGCCTCGGGCATGATGGCCGACATGTTCACGAACGCTCCGAGCCGAGAGGTCGCCACGACGGCGGCCCGCTCGATGATGCGTTCGATGATGATGTGCATGTGCATGATGCACCGTCAGCCGAGCCTCTGAGCGCTCGAGAATCCTCCGGGGTCGGCTGACAGGAGCCGGCCGGAAGGCGCGGGCTCCAGGTGCCGGCCGGGAGCACAGCCCAGCGATCCGCGAACCTGACGCGTCGATCGGAACTGGGATCCCGGGTCCCCACCCGTTGCACCAGGCGTGCACGAACCCGGAGAACGCATCATGAGCATCACCCTGAACAGTCCTGTCACCCAGACCCGCACCCCGCAGAGCGTCGCCGGTCAGAGCCCGGCCGCCCGTCTCGAGCGCCCCGCGCACGACCGCGGACCCCGCGCCCTGCGTCCGCAGCACACCGGCCGTCCCGCCTTCCGCGCCCCGGGCGCCGCCGGGCAGTCCGCCGGCTCGTCCGCCCTGACCGCCGCGCCGGAGTCCGACCAGGTCACGCTGACCCTCACGGTCACGCTGCCGGCCGGCACGCCCGACGTCGAGGCCGCCCAGATCGCCGACGCGCTGCGCGCCAACGCGCGTCGCCTGACGGCAGGCCGCCGCGCCTCGGCGAGCGTGGGCGTGCGCTCCCCGCGCCCCTTCTCCCCCACCGGGGAGACCGAGGCCGCGAGCACCGCACCCACCCTGCGGGCCCTCCCTCCGCGCACCCAGGACGGCGAGGCCGCGCAGCCCGAGCGCACGCGCCGCACCGGCGTCGTCTCGCCGAACTCCCCGGCCCGCCGGGACGCCGAGGCGGCGCGCCAGCGCCTGCTGCGCGCCACCGCCGTGAGCCCGAACGCCGCCCCCTCCGCGAGCACGGACTGCTCGCTGGTGATCGACCTCTTCGGCCGCCGCGTGCGCATCGACGGCGAGGACGTGGACCTCACCTACAAGGAGTTCGAGCTGCTGGCGCACCTGGCGCGCGGCGCCCGTCGGATCATCGGCCGCGACGAGCTCATGGAGTCCGTGTGGGCCGACGCCTCGTCCGAGACCGGTGAGCGCACCGTCGACGTGCACGTGCGCCGCGTGCGCGCGAAGCTCGGCCGCTACCGCCGCCTGATCTCCACGGTGCGCGGCGCGGGCTACCGCCTGGACACCGGAAGCGACGTCGCGATCCTCGACTGATCGCGCCCTTCCCCGGTCCTCCACCGCAGACCCCCACCCGAGGACCATCGGCCCGGACGGGCAGCCGCTCGTCCGGGCCGATGCATTCGGCGACGAGCGCTCGTCGTCGTCCCAGGTCCGGGAAAGTCGAGGATCCGGGAGGGACGAGGATCCGGGACGAGCCAGAATCCGGGAAGAGCGAACGGCCCGGAGCTCACATCGACGCACTGTCGGGGCTCACGGGCCGTTCGCGATGCCAGCCGTCCCTCAATGGTGGTGGGTGCGGACGACCAGGCAACACGGGTCCACCGATATCGGGGGGAACGTCGGAGGACCCGTTCGTCGCCTCCCGCGAGGGGGATCGAGGAGGCGACGTCCGGGACGATGCTACGGGTCGCGGCGAGCGGATGTAAACGCGAACATTCAATGCTTTGCATGCTTTTGCGCGGCCATGACCAAGTCTGGATTGCCGTTGCCTCCGGCACGTGTCCACCGGTCAGCCGCTTGGCGTCTCGTAGAGTGGAGCATGGCCCCGCGCGCACCGCGGGTGTGTCGACCACCGCAGTGAGGGAGAGCCCATCCATGATCGCGCAGGCGCGCATCGACTCCGACCGGTCCGCGACCGTCCACCTGGCCGATGAGGAGATCGGGATCCACGGGGAGCACATCTCCGAGGTGCGGGCGAACGTCAAGAGCGTGTTCATCGACGCCGCGCGTCGCGCGGGTCGCGACCTCGACGTCGTGATCGTCGAGTCCGACGCCACGCACCATCTGCGCGTGGAGCCCTCGGGCCGCATCAGCACCCGCGAGGCCGATGACCGGCCTCTCTTCGGCCCGTCCGCAGGCAGCGCCGGCCACGGGGCGGGCTCCGCCGCCCCCTCCCCCGCCGCGCACTCCTTCTCCGCGAGCTCCTTCGACGTCGCCTCGTTCGGGCAGCACGCCTTCGATCCCGAGGGCGACGTCGAGGCGACCGCCGTGCACCCCGCTGTCCCCGAGGGCTCCACCGCGGACAGCCCCTCCTGGATCCCGCCGTCGCTGCTCGGCGAGGACACCCACGAGGCGCTCGAGGCGCACGAGGCGCAGGACGAGCAGGTCTCCCAGGACGAGCTCGTCGCCGCATCGGTTCCCTCGTCCGCGCCGACCACGGCCTCCGCATCCGTCGCGTCGGCCGCGCAGACTTCCGCATCCTCGGCCGAGCAGGCTCCCTCGGCGCCGGTCGCGCCGGCCCCCGCTCCCTCGGCCGCGTCGCCCGCAGAGGCCGCTGACCAGGCGGGCCCCGCGGCACGTCCCGGCCACGGCCGCCGCGCCGCCGCGACGACGGCGCCGCAGGCCCCCGCCTCCGCGCCGGCGGCGGACGCGCCGCAGGTGGCGGGCGCGCACCCGTCGGGCGAGACCCGTCGGCCCACGCTCCAGGACCTCCAGTCCGCCGGTCGTCAGCCGTCGCCCGCCCCGGCGACCCGCGGCTGGCAGGGCACCCTCACGCGACTGACCGGCGGGCGGATCTCCCCGCGTCCCGGCCGCGCCGAGCGCGAGGAACGCGCCCAGCTCCAGCGCATCTCCCGCACCCTCGACGGCCCGAAGAACATCGCCGTCGTGAACCTCAAGGGCGGCGCCCACAAGACCACCGCCTCGCTCATGATCGCGGCGACGCTGGGCATGGCCCGCGGCGGCGGCGTGCTGGCCTGGGACAACAACGAGACCCGGGGCACGCTGGGCTGGCGCGGCGCGCCCGCCGAGCACCACCGCACCGCGATCGACCTGCTGCGCGACCTCGACCAGCTGCGCACCGAGCAGGCCACCGTCTCGGACCTCGACCGCTACGTGCGCCGGCAGGAAGCCACCCGCTTCGACATCCTCGCCTCCGACGAGGATCCGGGCTCCTCCGCCCTCATCGACGACGCCGCCTTCCGCGAGCTCGACGAGACCCTCTCGCGGTTCTACCGCCTCAAGGTCATCGACACCGGGAACAACGTGCGCGCCTCGAACTGGCTGGCCGGCGTGCAGTCGGCCGATCAGCTGGTCATCATCTCGACCCTGCGCGAGGACACCTTCAACGCCGCTGCCTGGATGATCGACGAGCTGCGCGCAACCGGTCTGGCCGAGCAGGTCGACCACGCCGTGACGATCCTGTCGCACTCCTCCGGCAAGAAGATGGACCCCTCGCTGCGCACCCAGCTGCACAAGCACTTCGGCGCGCACACCCGCGCGATCGTCGAGGTCCCCTTCGAGGAGCAGTTCGTGGACGGCGCGCCGCTGGACTTCTCGCGGATCCATCCGGAGACGCGGGCCGCGTGGCTGCGGGCGACCGCCGAGATCGTCGACGGCCTGTGAGGACGGGGCCCTCCGGTTCGTTCCTCCCCACAGGGCTCCCGTCCACCGCGCGCCCCGGACGTCGGAGGATGCGCGTAGGTTCGCCCTCATGCCGCTGAACCGCCTGCACCTGGTCGTCGACGACGACCTGGGCCCCGCGCTGTGGGTGCGGGTGCAGGCCGAGGGCGGCGGCTCGCGGCCCGCCGCCGACCTCACGGCCCTGCTCGACGAGGCGCCGAGCGGTCTCTCCGATGCCCTCTCCCGCGCGCTCGGCCGGCACGAGGGCCCGCTGCGCCATCGCGTGCGCGTGCGCGGCCGCACGAGCGAGCATCGCGTCCCCGCGCTCCCGCTGGACGGGGAGGCGCTGCTGGACGTGGTCGGCGCGATCGGAGACCTCGTCGCCGCGCGCACGGACGCGGGCACGGGACCGACGGCGCCCGCGGAACCGACGGGGCCGACGGGGCCGACGGGGCCGACGGCGTCAGCGGACACCGGGAGCGAGGTGGCCGCCGTGATCGGGCCGCTCGTGGAGGCCGGCACCTCCCTGCGACTGTCCGAGCAGGTCATCGCCATGCCGGACCTGCTCACGGCCGTGGTGCTGGACCTGCACGCCGAGCGCCTCGTCGCCGCGCGGCACCTGCGCGTGCGGATCCTCGAGCGCTTCGGCCGCCCCTGGGCGCGCTGGACGGCCCTCGAGGACGATGCCCAGCCGCTGCTGCACTCCCTCGTCGACGCCCGCGCGCGCGAGGCCTTCGCCCGGCACGTCGCCTCCCGGCGGCGCGCGGAGACGGAGACCCCGGAGGGCGACGCCGCGAAGGATCCGACGGCCCTCATCTCCTCGCTGTCCGCCCCCTCCGCGGACACCCCTGTGCGCGCCGACGTCCCGACCCAGCGGCGCATGCAGGCGGCGCTCGATGCGTTCGTCGACTCGGGGCGCGCCCGCGTGCACCTCTCCTCGACCGGCTCGGAGCTCGTGGTGCGTCTGCACGAGCCGCCGCTGGGCACCGCGTGGCCGCTGCAGACCTGCCTGCGCGACGCCGACGGGACGGTGCGGCCGGTCGCCGACCTGCGCGCCGTGGGCGACGTGGGCGTCGAAGGGGCCGCGGAGGCGTCGGCCGAGGTCATGCGGCTCGCGCCGACCGTGCGCGAGGCCGCGGTCGACGACACCGGCGTGGACTGGCTGCTCACCACCGCGCAGGCCTCCGCGTTCCTCGCGCATGACACCGGGGCGCTCGAGGCCGCCGGCGTCACCGTGATGCTCCCGCGCGAGTGGACGAAGCAGAAGACCCGTCTGCAGGCCGTCGTCGGCGAGGAGGAGGCCGAGCAGGAGAAGACGGGCAGCGGCGTGGGCATGCAGGCCATGGCCCGCTTCGACTGGAAGATGTCGGTCGGGGATGTGGACCTCACCGAGGACGAGATCGCGGAGATCCGCGCCGCCCAGGCCGAGCTCGTGCAGCTGCGCGGCCAGTGGGTGCGCCTGGACTCCACGACGCTGCGCGCCGCCGAGCGGTTCCTCGACGCGTTCACCGCGAAGAGGCGCGGGCGGGGCGACGGCGAGGGCGGGGCCGACGGCGGGGGCGCCGTCGACGGTGCGCGTCGGGCAGCGGCCCGTCGGCCCGACGCACCCCGCGATGCCGGGCGTCCCGAGCCGATCGCGGCGAGCGCCGGCAGCGTGCACTGGGGCGAGATGTTCGCGCTGCTCGGCAGCGCCCAGGCCGAGGGCCTGCAGGTCCGTCTGCAGGCGGCGGATGCGGCGCCGGTGCCGCCGAGCGCCGGCGCCCCGGCGCGCGGACGCTCCAACGGTCTGCGCAACCTCGTGCCCGGCGGCCCCGGCCCCCTCCCCCTTCCGCAGCCCGAGCGCCTGGACGCGTCCCTGCGCGGCTACCAGCTCGAGGGCCTGAACTGGATGTGGGCGCTGCACGAACTCGGGCTCGGCGGGATCCTCGCCGACGACATGGGGCTCGGCAAGACCATGCAGGTCCTCGCGCTGCTGAGCCGTGAGCGGGAGCCCGATCCCGCCGCGGTCGCCCCCGACGTGCGGCCCGCGCGGGTGCGCCCGCGCCCCGGGGCACGTTCGCGCACCCACGGCGCGGGCCCCGCTCCCGGGCCCACGCTGCTGGTGTGCCCGATGTCCGTCGTCGGCTCGTGGCAGCGGGAGGCCGCGCGCTTCGCCCCGGACCTCGCGGTGCACGTCCACCACGGCGGCGACCGCATCCGCGACGCCTCCTTCGCCGAGGGCGCGGCCGACGTGGACCTCGTGATCACCACCTACTCGCTGCTGGACCGGGACCTCGAGGTGCTCTCCCAGGTGCGCTGGCACCGGCTCGTGCTCGACGAGGCCCAGCACGTGAAGAACGCCGGCACGGCCGTGGCGAAGGCCGCGCGGGCGCTGCGCGCCCCGCACCGTCTGGCGCTCACCGGCACCCCGGTCGAGAACCGCCTGAGCGACCTGCACGCCCTCATGGAGACCGTGAACCCCGGCCTGCTGGGCAGCGCCACCTCCTTCCAGGAGCACCTCGCGGGCCCGATCGAGAAGGACGGCGACGAGTCGGCGCTCGAGCGTCTGCGCGCCCTGACCAGCCCGTTCGTGCTGCGTCGCGTGAAGACGGATCCGAGCATCATCTCGGACCTGCCCGCGAAGATCGACATGGTGCGCACCGTGAACCTCACGCCCGAGCAGGCCGGGCTCTACGAGGCGCTCGTCGGCGAGCTCATGGCCCAGATCGACGGCGCCGACCAGAACCAGCGCCGCACGCTCGTCGTCTCCACGCTCACCAAGCTCAAGCAGGTCTGCAACCACCCCGCCCACTACCTCGGCGACGGCTCCGGCATCCTGCGCGACGGCGAGCACCGCTCGGGCAAGCTCGAGTACGTCGACGACCTGCTCGGATCCGCCTTCGCCGACGGCGAGAAGGTGCTGCTGTTCACCCAGTTCACGACGTTCGGGCACATGCTCGTCCCCTACTGGCGCGAGAGGTTCGGCCGCGAGATCCCCTTCCTCCACGGCGGGGTGAAGAAGGCCGATCGCGACGCCATGGTGGCCCGCTTCCAGTCCACCCCCGGCGAGCCCGGGGCGATGCTGCTGAGCCTGCGCGCGGGCGGCACGGGGCTCACGCTGACCGCCGCCAACCACGTCGTCCACCTGGACCGCTGGTGGAACCCCGCCGTGGAGAACCAGGCCACCGACCGCGCCTTCCGCATCGGCCAGACCAAGGACGTGCAGGTGCGCAAGCTCGTGGCCGCGGGCACCGTCGAGGAGCGCATCGACAACGTCCTCGCCGAGAAGCAGACCCTCGCGGATCTCACCATCACGCCCGTCGAGAACGCCCTGGTGAACATGGACGCGGCGCAGCTGTGGGGCATGCTCGCGCTGTCCGACGGGGACGCGCCGGACGAGCAGACCTCGAACGATCCGGCGCAGGGAGGCGCACGATGAGCATCCGCATGCGCTCGCGCCGCGGGCAGATCGGCGCCAGCTGGCAGGGCGCCGCCCTGCGCGAATCCCTCGAGAGCGTGATCAGCAGCGGTCGCAGGTCCTCCGGCCGGCGCCTCGCGCGCGCGGACCGCGTGCAATGGCTCGACGTCGCCCCGCGCCGCGCCCGCGCGGGGGTCCTCGACGACGACGGGACGATCTACGAGCCCGAGCTCGACGTCTCCGCCTTCGGCGCCGCCGACCGGCAGATCGTCGTCGACACGCTGCGCGCTCACCCCGAGCTGCCCGCGCTGCTGAGCAGCGGCACCTACCCGCAGGCGGTCGAGTCGGAGCTCGACGCCCACATGGCGACCCTGCTGCCCGGCAGCGCCTCCGAGGTCACCCACGACTGCACCTGCCTGGACTGGCCCGGCCCGTGCGTGCACGTCGCCGCGCTCGCCTGCGTGCTGGTCGAGGCGATCGACGAAGCCCCCGTGCACCTCCTGACGCTGCGCGGCCTCACCCTCTCCGAGATCGCCCAGCCCATCGCGACGGGCCGGGGCGCACGGGCCCTCGCCGAGGCCGCCGGCCCGTCCGACGGCGAGCCCCCGCAGGGCGCTTCCGCCGCGGGGCGTTCGTCGGACGAGGTCGAGACGGACGGGGCCGCGACGGGAGGAGAGGCGTCGGGCGGAATCTCGTCGGCCGGTTCACCGTCGGCCGATGGCGCGGCGGACGCGTCAGCGGACGAGGAGACGGCGGGCGACGAGACGACGGGCGGCCGTTCCGCGATTTTCGATCCGGCGATCGCCGATCCGACCCTGCTGCAGGATGCGCTGGGAGAGGAGGCGTCCGCGATGCTCGCCTCGTTCTATGCCTCCGGCGCGGGATCCGCGGGGTCCGCGGCAGACGAGGCCGCCGGCGAGGACTGATCCCCGCTCACCGCGCGTTCGGGGCCCTGGGCTCCGGGCCTAGAGAAGAATCCGGGCCGGCGCGCAGAGGGGGTAGCGCGCCGGCCCGGCACTCAGGGAACCATCACGACACGACAGCTGTGCCGGATCGGGACGAGGGGGTGTCCGTCACGAGAATCATGGAACTCCTCCGACGTGGGAAACCACTGGTGCTTCCCTGTGCGTTCGCTATGTCGGGCGCCCCGCGGGCGCACAAGGGCAGGGCCGCGCAGTGCACTCCGCACCCCTAGAGTGGGAGCCATGCCCCTCACCACGTCCTCGCATTCCCCCGCCTCCGTCGACTCAGCGGCCGTCCTGCCCGACGAGGCGATCTCGCAGATCGACCGCCTCGCGCGCGACGCCGTCGAGGGCGATCGCACCGCCGGGGTGATCTGGGCCGTCGTCGGCGGCCACGACCACGAGACGCCCGTGCTCGCCGCCGGAGCAGCGGGCGAGCGCCGCCTGGTGGACGGCGAGCGCGCCCCGGGCTCCGCGCCCATGGACCCCGCGACGATCTCCCGGATCGCCTCGATGACCAAGTCCTTCACCACGGCGGCCGTGCTGCGCCTGCGCGACGAGGGGCGCGTGCGCCTGGACGACCCGATCTCCCGGCACGTGCCCGAGGCCGCGCACCTCGACCCCGTCACCCCGGACTCCCCCGCGATCACCGTGCGGGACCTGCTGAGCATGTCCGCGGGCCTGGTCACCGACAACCCGTGGGGCGACCGCCAGGAGGCCATGACCCGCGAGGAGTTCGCGACGATGCTCGCGGGCGGACTCGGCCACGTGCACGCCCCCGGCACCGGCTTCGAGTACTCCAACACGGGCTTCGCGCTGCTGGGCCGGCTGATCGACGAGCTCACCGGCACCCCCTACGACCAGTATATCGCCGAGACCTTCCTGCGGCCCCTGGGCATGGAGGACACCGCCTTCTCCCGCGAGGGCCTGGACGCGACGCGCATCGCCACCGGTCACCGCCTCGCAGACCGCGAGGACCGCACCCGCTTCGAGCCCGTCGACTTCGACTCCCCCGGCGTCTTCGGGGCGATGGCGGGCCTGTACTCGACGGTCTCCGACGTGGCGACCTGGGTGCGCTTCCTCGCTGCTGCGAACGCACCGGACGCCGCCGACCGCGACCAGTCGCTGCTGCGCACATCCTCCCGCCGCGAGATGCAGCAGCTGCACCGCCTCCAGGACACTCCCGCGCTGCCCGCCGGGCCCGACGGCGCCTCCCCCGGATTCACGCACGTGCGCGGGTACGGCTTCGGGCTCGTCGTCGAGCGCTGCCCCGACCTCGGCGAGATCGTCTCCCACTCCGGCGGCTACCCGGGATACGGGTCGTTCATGGTGTGGCACCGCGACAGCGGCCTGGGCGTGGTGGTCCTGGCCAACAGCAAGTACGCGCCCGCGACGCGGATCGCGATGGACGCCCTCCGGGTCATCGACGCACAGGCCCCGCACCTGCTCCCGGCGCGCCTGCCGACGGCCGCGCCGCGCACCCTCGAGGCCGCGGCGGCGGCGCTCGACTGGCTGCGCGCGGGGATCGGGGCCGGACCGACGTCGGACGACGGGCGAGCCGACGACATCGCCGACGCCTGGTTCGCCGACAACATGGACCTCGACATCTCCCGCGAGGAGCGGCGCCGACGCCTCGCGACAGCCCTGCAGCGCGCGGGCCTGGGGGCGGGCGCCCTCGAGGACCTGCGCGCCGAGGACGCCGAGGTGCTCTCGCGGGCGAGCGTGCGCTGGACCGTGCCCGGCGCCGCCGGCGACGACGCGGTCGGCGACGACTCCGCGGGGCGGCGCCGGCTGCGCATCACGCTGCTCATGGATCCGCGGGCCGAGGCCCTCATCCAGTCCCTGGACACGCTGGCCCTCGACAGCACGGGCTCTCCGGTCACCGCCGGCTGATGGGCCCAGGGAAGGTCGCGGGAGGGTCAGAAGAGAGTCACCAGGAGCACGGCAGTCGGCACGCCGATCACGACCGCGAGGACGGCGCCGACGCCCGCTCCCAGCAGGGTGGCGCCGCGGCCGCTCGGCAGGGGCGCCGGGGCGTGGACTGGGGCCTGACGCGCGGACGTCCCCGCAGGAGCGCCTCCGGGGCCGACGAGTGCAGGCCCCGGCCGTTCACCGGTGCCGGCCGAGTGCACGCCCGGGGAGTGCGCGCCGGCCGAGCCGTGGGACGCGGACGCCTGCCCCGCCGGTGCCTGCGGACGACCGTCCACGAGCCTCTGGCCTGCCGCGTTCCGCGGCGTGCCTCCGTACGGATAGGAGCCGGCCCCCTGCGGGCCCCGCTGCGGGGCGACCGGCGCGGCGCTCTGGCCGTGCCCCTGCTGCGGCACACGCTGCTGCGATGGCGGCCCAAGATGAGGCGGGCCCTGCTGAGGCGGACCCTGCTGGGGGCTGCGCTGCGGCATCGCCCCTGGCCGCGGGGTGAAGGCCTGCGAGACGCTGCCCTGGCGGATCTCCTCCATCGAGGGGCCCGTGCGCGCGGGCGCCTCGGGGCGCTGCACGCCCGGGGCGTCGGGCGGGAGCGGCGGCAGGGTGTCGGGGATGTGCAGGGGCGCGCCGTCGGCGAAGCCGAGCGGCAGACCGGGCGGCACGCGCGGCAGGTCCCGGCGCACGCTCGGGGCGTCCTGGTAGCGGCGCTCGGGCTGCGGGTCGAGCATCCGGCGGATCACAGCGGCGAGCTTCGGGGAGACGCCGCGCAGGCGCCGCGAGAGCTCCTCGGGCCGGAAGGCCCCGTCGCGCAGGGGGAAGGGCCCGTTCAGCGCGAACAGCGCGACGACCCCGGCCGCGTAGAGGTCGTGGCTGGGGTGCGGCTCGGCCATGGAGAACAGCTCGGGCGCCATGTATCCGGGGGTCCCGTTGATCATGCCCACGCTCGTGAAGCGCACGTCGGTCTCGTGCACGGCGATCCCGAAGTCCGCCAGGCGCGAGTGTGGCAGACCCGGCCCGGTGGACTCCAGCATGATGTTCGCCGGCTTCACGTCGCGGTGGATCCAGCCGTGGGAGTGGACGTGCGCGAGGCCGTCGAGCAGCTGGTCCAGCAGCACCACCACGGCGGGCTCGCCGAGCGGCCCCCGCGCACGGACCATCGACTCGAGGGTCCCGCCGCTGGCGAGCGGCATCGCGATCACCACGTGCTCGTCCTCGGCGCCCCAGCCGTACGGGGTGAGCAGATGCGGATGGTCGAAGCTCACGCCCTTCTCGCGCACGAAGCGCATGAGATCGGCCGAGTCCCGCTGACGCAGCACCTTCGCCGCGCACAGGCGACGGGTCTTGGAGTCCCAGGAGCGCCACACGGCGCCCGATCCGCCCTTGGCGATCAGGTCGATGAGCGCGAAGCGCCCCACGATGACGTCGGCCATGCTCTCCGGTTCCCTCCGTGCTCCCGATCCGCGGCTCTGCCCGCGGCGGGAGCGCAGGTCCACAGTACGATGGATCGTGCGCGAGGTCAGTGCACTCGGCGTGCCCGTGGACGTGCTCGCGCGACGCGCGGCGGGACGGGGGCGACACCGTGCGGCCCAGCACCGCACCGCACCGCACGGCCCGGCACCGCGCAGAGCAGCACCGCACGACACCGCACAGCGAGAGGGGACGTCACATGGACTGGCTCATGGACTGGCTGACCGACCCCTCCGAGTTCGATCCCCTGGTGTTCGTCGTGCTCGTCGCCCTCACGATCCTGCTCACCCTCGGGAGCATCGTCTGGCTCGTGCTCGAGCGCGAGGAGCCGTCGGCCCGGCGCGGCACCTCGGACGACGCCGCCGCGGCCGCGGAGTACTCCTCGCCCCTCGCCCGGATCGCCGCGCGCAGCGAGCGGGAGGCCGCGCGCGTGCGGCGCGAGATGGACGCCGACGCCGGCCGCGGATCCGACGCCCGAGGGGGTGCGCGCCGATGAGCGGCGATCCGGGGACGAGCCCCGTCCCGTCGCCGTCCGCGGCGTCCCCGTCGGGTGCGTTTCCCGCCGCTCCCCCGCGCATCCGCCTGGCTCTCGCCGAGGACGCTCCCGTGGTGCTCGGCATCCGCGACGAGGCCATCCGCAGCTCCTCGGGCCTCTGGATCGACGAGGTCCCGGAGTCCGTGTCCTCCCACGCCTGGTTCGACGCCCACCTGGACCGCGGCTCGATGCTCGTGGCCGCGGGGGCCGACGACGAGGTGCTCGGCTACGCGTGCTTCTCCCCGTTGCGCGACTACGCGGGCTACCGCTTCACCGGCGAGGACTCGATCTACCTGCTGCCCGCGGCGCAGGGACGCGGGGTGGGCCGCGCCCTGCTCGGGGCGCTCGTCGCGCACGCCCGAGAGCACGGCATGCACTCCCTGGTCGCGCTCGTCGAGGCCGGCAACGTCGGCTCGATCCGCCTGCACGAGCGCTGCGGGTTCCAGGAGGTGGGCCGCATGCCCGAGGCCGGCTTCAAGTTCGACCGCTGGTGGGACCTGGTCACGCTCCAGCTGCTCCTCTGACCGCTCGGCGCCGCACCGGGATCGTCACGTGCGGGAGCACCCAGCCCACGATCGGGCCGATCGCGATCGCGTACACGAAGGTGCCCACGCCCACCGGTCCGCCCAGCAGCCAACCCGCGACCAGCACCGTCGCCTCGATGCCGAAGCGCAGCGGGCCGACGGGCCGTCCGGTGCGGTGGTGCAGGCCCGTCATCAGTCCGTCGCGGGGACCGGGCCCCAGATGGGCGCCGATGTAGACGGCGTCGCTCACGGCGTTCAGCAGCACGCCACCGAGCATCATCGTGATCGCGAGCGGCAGGCCATGCGCGGGCGGGAGGACGAACAGCGTGAGGTCGGTGGCCACCCCGATCCACAGCGCGTTGGCGAGGGTCCCGATGCCGGGGTGCTGACGCAGCGGTATCCAGGCGGCCAGCACCAGGAAGCTCACCACGATGATCACCGTGCCCACGCTCAGCCCTGTGCGCTGGGCGATGGCCACGTGCAGCACGTCCCAGGGATCCGCTCCGAGGCCCGAGCGGATGAGCAGCGCGAGCGCGGCGCCGTACCCCGTGAGGCCGAGGAACAGGGAGAGCAGGCGCAACCCGATGCGGTCCAGATGGAACTGGTCGCGCAGGCTGACGTTCTCGAGAGCGGCGGGCATGCCTCCAGCATGCCTGTGATGGACCCGGCGACGCCGCGAGGACGCACGCTCACGGGCCGCGGAGGTCAGTGGGCGGCGGCGCGGCGGCCTTCGTTGACGGGGGCGTCGAAGCCGAGGGCGTCGCGCACGAAGCTGATCTGGGCGCGGCGGGCGCGCTGGGCGGCGGGTCCGCGCCAGACCAGCGGGTAGCAGTGCCAGCCGCCGGGCTGCTCGAGGTAGGTGACCTGGACGTCGGCGAGGCCGAGGGCGTCGCGCAGACGCTGGGAATCACCGAGCAGAAGATCCTGGTCGCCGACGGTCAGGTGCACGGGAGGCAGGCCCTGGAGGTCGCCGCCGAGCGGGCTGAGCCGCGGGTCCTCGAGCGGGAAGCCGTCCGCGTACATCGCCGCGCAGCGCGCGAGCAGATCCGGGCGCATCGCGGGATCCTTCTCGATCTGCGCCGTGCGCCGCGGGTCCTCGCCCGTGAGGTCCGCCCACGGGGAGGTCAGCAGCAGCGCGGAGGGCAGGGGCTCGCCGCGGTCGCGGAGTGCCTGGACCACGGCGAGCGCGAGTCCGCCGCCGGCGCTGTCGCCGGAGAGGACCCAGTTCGGGGAGACCGCGTCGAGGTCCTCGAGGATGCCGAGCACGCCCTCGACCGCGTCGTCGTAGGCCGCGGGGAACGGCATCTCCGGCGCCATCCGGTAGTGCAGCATCGCGGCGGCCGCGCCGGTGCGTCGGCGCAGGTCCGACAGCCAGTCCCAGTGGTTCGGGCTCTCGCCGTTCACGTAGGCGCCGCCGTGGAGATGGATGACGAGCCCGGCGTTCGCGCGCGCACGCTCGATCCAGGTCACGGGGATGCCGCGGGGGCGCGATCGGGTCACCAGCGAGCGGTCGACGAGCTCGCGGTCGGGCTTCGTGGGGTGGTGGGTGCGGCGCACGTTGAGCTCGTAGAGGCCGATGGGCATCTGGGCGCTGATGAACGCGCCGACGCGCAGGGCGCGCGCCCCGGAGGCCTCCTCCTCGTCGACCTGCGGGACGGGGGTCTCGACGTGCATGGACTTCATGAGGGCATCTTCGCATGCGCTCTCGACCGCGCGGTGCGGACACCGCGTGACGCCGCGTGACGGCGCGTGATGCCCGACCCGTCGGTCCCGTCGGTCCCGTCTGCCCCGCGTCGGATCTCAGGCGCGCTCGACGGCGTCGACGAGGTCGTCGTCCACGAGCCGGTTGGCGCTCGCCCGCCAGCCGGCCACTCCCAGCAGCACGGCGCTCGCCACCAGCAGCCACAGCACGAGCGTCATCGAACCGGTCGCCTGCAGCACTGCGCCCATCACGAGCGGGCCGACGCCCGCGAGCAGGTACCCCACGGGCTGGACCATCCCCGAGAGCCTCGCCGTGATCGCGGGGTCGCGAGTGCGGCCGGGGATCATCGCGATCGCGGTCGGGAAGGCGAACCCGCCGATGCCCAGCAGCGCCGCCCAGGCGACGGGCGCGGCGGCCGGCGCGAGGATCAGGGCGAGGTAGCCGACCGCGGTGAGCACGCCGAAGGCGAGTGCGAAGACGCCCAGGCGCTGGGAGCGCGCGATCACCGTCGGCATCACGAGCCCGCCGATCATGCCCCAGGCGGCGACCTGCGAGACCGTCGCCCCGGCGGCGGCGCCGGAGAGCCCCGCGTCGGTGAGGATCTGCGGGAGGAAGCCGAACTGCGTGTACGCATTCATCGACTGCAGGCCGAACATCAGCGTGAGGAAGAGCGCCGTCGGCGAGCGGCGCAGAGGGACGCTGCGCGCCGCCACGCGGGCGGCGGCCCGGGCACGCTCGCGCTCCGTCGCGGCATCGGGGACCGCCGGGTCGGACGCGCTCTGCTCAGGGGGCAGGACGCCGTCGGCCGCGCGCGGGAAGTCGTTGCCGACCTTCGCGAGCACCACGAGGCCGACGAGCACCGGGAGCACGGCGAGCGCGGTCCAGGCCTGCAGGGAGAAGCGCCAGCCGTTGCCCCCGGAGGCGAGCGGGACGGCGATCGCCGGACCGACGGCCGCCCCGACCGAGAGCAGCATCGAATAGGCGGTCATGAGCAGCACGGTGGAGCGCCCGCCGTGGTGCTTCACCCAGGCCGGCGTGACCACGTTGACGAGCGACGGACCCATCAGCGCGACCGCGCTGAGCAGCACGAACAGCCCGAACGAGCCGGAGAGCGGGCGCAGGATCAGCCCGATCGTGAGCAGCGAGAAGGCGAGCACGATCGTCCCGGTGAGCCCGATGCGCCGGGACAGGGGCACCGCGAGCAGGCCGAACGCGCCGAAGCACAGGCAGGGCAGGGCGGTGAGCAGGCCGTCGGCCCAGGCGCCCACGCCGTAGGCGCCGGTGATGTCCTCCATGAGCGGGCCCAGCCCGGACGCGGCGGGGCGCAGGTTCAGCGAGATCGTCACCACGAAGACGATCGCGAGCGCGAGCCCGACGGCGCCCGCGGTGCGGCCGGACGCGGCGGCACGGCCGGACTCGGCGGGGCGCGTCGAGGCCGTCGGGAGGTCGGGATCGGGGGTCGAGGAGGAAGGGGTGTCCGGGGACGTCACCGGTCGATTCTCCCCCTCCTCACCCCCTCGCCGCGCATCGCCCCATACGCTGGACCGATGGAACCGATCCCCCGCTTCTGGGCCGCGCGCACCACCACCGTCCCCACCCCTCGCCGCGGCGAGGTCCCCGTGGACGTGTGGGGGTGGTCGGACCGCTCCCGCGAGGACGCGCTCTCGCGCGCCGAGCGACGGGCGCAGGAGCTCGCGGCGCGCGGCATCGAGGACTCCCGGGCGGCCGAGTACTACCCCGGCCGGCCCGTGCGCGAGGAGATCCTCGAGGAGGTGCGCGGCGACGACGGCGCGCTGCTCGCCGTGATCACCCGCAACCGCTACGGCGCCGCCGTGCTGAACACGGACGCCGTGCTCATCGCGGATGTGGACCTGCCGGCCTCGGCGCTGGCACGGGGCCGACGAGGATCCGGGCGCGGTGCGGGCCCGGCTGCGGGCGCGGGCGGGGAGCGCCCGTCCCTGCTGGGGCGCCTGTTCGGCCGACGGGCGCAGGCGCCCGCCGCTGCGGGTGACGACGCGAGCGTCGGGGCCGCGGCGCGCCCGGGGACCGGGCCCGACGACGCGCCGGGCGTGACCGATGCGCTCGACGCGACGCCCGAGGCGACGGCCGTGCGCGAGAGGGTCGAGGCCTTCGCCGGGGCCCACCCCGACTGGGGCGTGCACCTGCACCGCACCGCCGCGGGGTTCCGCGTGCTGATCAGCGGGACGGGCGCTGCGCCTGCGAGCGAGCAGGCCCGCGGCATCCTCGACGAGCTCGGCTCGGATCCGCTGTACGTCAGGCTGTGCGCGGCGCAGGGCTCCTACCGGGCGCGGCTCGCGCCGAAGCCGTGGCGGGTGGGCCGCGCGGCGCTGGGCGTGCGCTGGCCGGCCGAGGGCCGGGCAGCCGACGAGTACGCGTCATGGGTGCGGGACTTCGAGTCCTCCTGCGCGGGCAGCGCTGCGTGCCGGCGCGTCTGGTGGAACGGCGTCGAGCCGACGAGCGATGCCGAGCGCCGACTGCTGGCCCTGCACGACGAGCGCTCCGGCGCCGATTCCGGCCACGGGCTCGCATGAGCGCCGACGAGCGCGCGGGTCGGAGCGGACCCGACGGACCCGCCGGCCCGGAGCGGAGCACCGAGCGTCTCGACCTCCACGTGCCGCGGCTCTCCGACCTGCCCGAGCTGCACGCCCTGTACGCGGATCCGCGGGTGTGGGAGCACTTCCCGCAGCTGCGGCACACGGACGAGCGGGACACGCGCGCGATGCTCGAGCGCTGGATCGCCCAGTGGGAGCGCGATGGCCTGGGCACCTGGATCGTGCGCCGCCGCGGAGAGGACGAGCTGCTGGGCAATGCCGGCTGCTCGCTGCGCGGAACGGTCGACGAGGCGGCGCAGGGCGCGCGATTCTGGAACCTCGGCTACCGCTTCCGCCCGGAGGCGCAGGGGCAGGGCTTCGCCCGCGAGGCGGCGCGGGCCGCGATCGAGGCGGCCCGCGCGGCAGCCCCCGACGTGCCGGTGGTGGCCTTCCTGCTCGAGCACAACGAAGCCTCCGCGGCGCTCGCACGGCGCCTGGGACTGGTGCAGCGCCACCGGGGACCCGATGCGGGGAACCCCGATCCGTCGGCGATCCGGCTCGTCCTCTCCGACCGGGAGCTCAGCGACGAGGAGCTGGTCGAGACCCTGCGGTGAGCGTCCCGTCCACGTGACAGGGTCGACTTTCAGTCGCCGAGCAGCGCGAGAGGGACGACGGCGACCCCGTCCGCGCGCCGGTAGGCCTCGGGTCCCGTGGTGAGGACGACGAGGTCGGCGACGTCGTCCCCGAGCTTCTCCCGCAGCCACAGCAGGTGGCGCACGTCGTGGTCGTCGACCGACCTCGCGAGCTTCACCTCGATGCCCACGATGCGCCCGTCGGGCCCTTCGACGATGAGGTCGACCTCGCGATCTCCGTTCCGGGTGCGCAGATGGCCCACGTGCGCATCGGCCGCAGTGGCCGACGCGCGGACGGACAGCGTGGCGAGCGATTCGAACAGCGGTCCCGCCATGTGCGCGCCCCGCGGGCCCATCAGCGTCTTCGCGCTCATCCCCAATGCCCTCAGAGCGAGGGCGGGATCCACGAGCTGGTGCTTGGGGGCCTGCTGCAGTCGCCCCAGCGAGATCCGTACGGGCTCCCACGCGGGTACGGGGTCGAGCACACACAGCTGCGTCAGATGCTCTCGGTACGCGATCGTCGTCGTCTTCGCCGGCTGCGTCCCGTCACCGCCCGTCGTGGCATCCATGATCTTGGCGTACGCGGTGGTCGACGACGACGCCGCCGCATAGGCGGCGATCCATCGGCGAAGCACTTCCGGGCGTCGCACCTTCAGTCCGACCTCGGGAAGGTCTCGATCGATGACACTCAGGAGGTAGCTGTCCAGCAGGACGCGTCCGGCCCTCCCCTCGGCCCCCATGACTCCCGGGAAGCCGCTGCGCGAGAGGGCCTCCGCGTAGTCGGCCGTCGTCCAGCCCGTCTTCCCGGTGACCTCGGCGTCCCCCTCGCCGTCCATCATCGCTGCGAGGCTGATGGTCGGCTCGACGACACCTCTCTCGTGCAGTGCCATGGGCCGCATCCGGAGCGAGACGATCCGGCCCGCACCGCTGTGCGTCCCCTGCGCAGCGGACTCCGAGGCACTGCCGGTGAGGAGGAACCGGCCCGGGCGTGCCCCGGAATCCACTTGACGCCGTACGACGTCCCACACCTCCGGCAGCCATTGCCACTCGTCGAGAAGGACCGTGCCCTGGTCACCGTTCAGCAGCGACGGATCTGATGCCAGGAGCTCGCGCTGCGCGGGATCATCCAGCAAGTAGGTGCGGGATGCCCTCCGCAGGGCGGTCGCCGACTTCCCGACGCCTTTGGCCCCGTCGATCGCGATCGCGGGCAACGAAGGCATCAGCGCGTCGAGCGAACTGTCGAGACTTCGTCGTCTGTATCCCACGACTTCCCCCTGACGTGCGCATCTGACGCCACAAGGCCGCGCGTACGCTACCTTCAGCAGGAACTCTACGCTACCTTCAGCACGAACTCGACGCTACCATCAGCACGAGAAGGATCTGCAGGACACCCGCGCAGGAGCGAGCCCCGCTCCACCAAGTTTCCGGGCACCCAGGCGTGCATCCCGGCTCGCCATCCTCATATCTTCGGCGGCGCTCAGTGCCGCCGCACGGCCGCTCACCCGCCGGTGAAGCCGCCGCCCCCGGGCATGTCCTTGAAGCGCGAGTAGTGGCCCTCGAAGGCCACCGCGATGGTGCCCACGGCGCCGTTGCGGTGCTTGGCGAGGATGAGGTCGGCCTCGCCGGCGCGCTGGGACTCCTTCTCGTAGTAGTCCTCGCGGTGGATGAGCACGATGAGGTCGGCGTCCTGCTCGATCGAGCCGGACTCGCGCAGGTCGCTCATCATCGGCTTCTTGTCCTGGCGCTGCTCGCTGCCGCGGTTCAGCTGGGAGATCGCGATCACCGGGACCTCGAGCTCCTTGGCCAGCAGCTTGAGCGCACGGGAGAACTCGCTGACCTCCTGCTGCCTCGACTCCACGCGCTTGCCGGAGCTCATCAGCTGCAGGTAGTCGATGACCACGAGCTTGAGGTCGTGCTTCTGCTTGAGCCGGCGGCACTTCGCGCGGATCTCCATGAGCGACATGTTCGCGGAGTCGTCCATGAACAGCGGCGCGTTGCCGATGCGGCTCATGGCGCGCGCCATCGCCTGCCAGTCGCGGTCGTCCATCGAGCCGTCGCGCATCTTGCCCATCGGCACCTGCGCCTCGGCCGAGAGCAGACGCATCGTGATCTCGGTCTTGTCCATCTCCAGGGAGAAGATGACGCTGGTCTGGCCGTTGTGGATCGACGCCGAGCGCAGCACGTCCATGCCCAGCGTCGTCTTCCCCATCGCGGGGCGGCCGGCGAAGATGATCATCTGGCCGGGGTGCAGGCCCTGCGTGATCTCGTCGAACTCGGAGAAGCCCGTGGGGATGCCGGTGACCTGGCCGCCGCGGTTCTGCGTGGCCTCGATGACGTCGATGGTGCCGCCGATGACCTCGGACAGCGGCAGGAAGTCCTCGCTCTGGCCGCGCTCGGTGACCGCGTAGACCTGCGCCTGCGCCTCGTTGATGACCTCCTCGACCTCGCCGCCGTCGGCCGCGTAGCCGAGCTGGACGATGCGGGTGCCGGCCTCGACGAGGCGGCGCAGGGTCGCGCGCTCCACGACGATGTCCGCGTAGAAGCCGGCGTTCGCGGCGGTGGGGACCATGTCGATGAGGTCGGCGAGATAGGCGCCGCCGCCCACGCGCTGCAGCTCGCCGCGCTTGGTGAGCTCGTCGGAGACGGTGACCAGGTCAGCGGGCTCACCGCGCGAGTAGAGGTCGGTGATGGCGTCGAAGATGACCTCGTGCGCGGGGCGGTAGAAGTCCGAGCCGCGAGCCTTCTCGACGACGTCGGCGATCGCGTCCTTGGACAGCATCATCCCGCCCAGCACGCCGCGCTCGGCGGCGAGGTCCTGCGGCGGGGTGCGCTCGAGTCCGCGATCGGGGCCGGGTTCGAAGGCGTCGTTCTGGGTCACCGGGACAGTCTAGGGAAGAGGGCCGACGCCGCCCGACGGGACTGTGGATCCACGCGGCTCGCGTGTGGAGTCGCACGCCGCCCTTCCCAAGTCTTTGATCTTTCCACTACCGTGGGCGGCCACCGCCCGACGCCGGACGCTCGCCGCGGCGGGCGCGGGCGCGGGTCGACCCCCGCATCCGACGGAAGGACCCCTCATGGCCACCTCCACCGCACAGCGCCACTCCACCGCACGCGACCTCGGCCTGCTCGTCGCCCGCATCGTCCTGGGCGTCGTCTTCACGGCCCACGGCATCCAGAAGATCTCCGAGTGGGGACTGGACGCGACCGCGCAGAACTTCGCGGGCATGGGCGTGCCGATGCCCGAGCTCGCCGCCCCGGTCGTGGCGATCCTCGAGCTCGCCGGCGGCATCGCCCTCATCCTCGGCGTGCTCACGCCGTGGGTCGGGATCCTGCTCGCGATCGACATGCTGGTCGCGGCCCTGCTCGTCCACGTGGGCTCGGGCGTCTTCGTCGACGGCGGCGGCTGGGAGCTCGTGGGCGGCCTCGGCGCCGGCGCGCTGGCGCTGGCCGCGACCGGCTCCGGCCGCCTCTCGCTGGACCACCTCTTCGTGGGCCGGCGCTCGGGCCGCCGCTCGGCGCGCGCCTGAGCCGCGCTCGCGCGACCACGCGAGCACGCGACCAGCACGCGACCACGCGACCAGCACGCGACCAATAGGACGACGGCCGACGGGCCGACGGCCCATCGGTGACGTCCACGGGGCACGATGGGTGCGGAGCGATCCGCGCTCCTCGTGCCCCATCGCGTTGCAGGAGGTCCCGTCCCATGGCAGGTTCCGCACGATCCGAGCAGCCCGGCGAGCCTGTGCCCGCGACCGCATCCGCCCACGGGGTCAGGCCCGCCCGCGTGGTCGTCGTGGGCGGGACGGGCACGATCGGCGCGAAGCTCGTGCGCCTGCTCGAGGCCGACGGCCATGAGGTGGTCGTCGCCTCGCCCTCGACGGGCGTGGACACCGTGACCGGTGCAGGACTCGAGGAGGCCCTGCGCGGCGCGGACCTGGTGGTCGACACCTCGAAGCCCCGCTCCTTCGCACCCGAGGCCCTCGAGGCCTTCTTCACGACCGGGATCCGCCGCCTGCTGGGCGCCGAGCACGCCGCGGGCGTGCGCCATCACCTCTCGCTGTCCATCGTCGGCGCCGACCGTGCGCCCGACGTGCCCTTCTACCGGGCCAAGGCAGGCATGGAGCAGGAGGTCCGCGACGGCGGGATCCCCTGGACGATCCTGCACGCCACCCAGTTCTTCGAGTTCGCACGCGGCATCGCCGAGGCCGCGGAGCGCGCGGACGACCCGGGCGGGCCCGGCTCCACGACCCTGCTCCCGCCGATCCAGGTGCAGCCGATCGCCGGCGACGCGGTCGCCGCGCACCTCGCCCGGCTCGTCGCCCGGATCCTCGGGGCCGACCTGGACAACCTGGCCTACAGGACCGACGGGACGGACGCGACGGACACAGATGACGGGACCACCATGGCCCTCGGCGGCGACCTAGATATCGCCGGTCTCCACCGGATGTCCCTCGCCGCATTCGTGCGCACCGCCCTCGGGGACGACGCGCCACCGATCCTCGAGTCATCCCGCGCCCCCTACTTCGGCGGCCTGATCAGCGAGGACACCCTGCTGCCGGGCCCGTCGGCCCGCCTGATCGGCCCCTCTCTGAGCGAATGGACGAGCACGGACCGCGGCGTCTGCTAGGTCACGAGGAGCGCGCACGGGTTTGTGCCCGGCGCGCAGCGGCGGCACGATGGCGGCCCGTGAATGCCACCCAGCACCCGGACCGCACTGAGGCGGTCCCCTCCGCAGCATCCGGCGATCCCGCCGCCCCGCACCACGGGGGCCGCACGTTCTTCGGACAGCCCTGGCCGCTGATGAACCTGTTCAGCCTCGAGATGTGGGAGCGGTTCAGCTTCTACGGCATGCAGGGGATCCTCGCGATCTACATGTACTTCGCGATGACCCAGGGCGGTCTCGGGATCGACCAGGGCGTCGCGACCTCGATCGTCGGCGCCTACGGCGGCGCCGTGTACGTGTTCTGCATCGTCGGCGCCCTCGTCTCCGACCGGCTCATCGGTCCCCAGCGCACCCTGTTCGCGAGCGCCGTCCTGATCATGCTCGGCCACATCTCCCTGGCGCTGCTGCCGGGCGTGCCGGGCCTGGTCACGGGCCTCCTGTGCGTCGCGATCGGCTCCGGCGGGCTCAAGGCCACCGCCGCGACCCTCGTCGGCTCGCTCTACGCGGTCGACGACCCCAAACGCGACGCCGGCTTCTCGCTCTACTACATGGGCGTGAACATCGGCGGCCTGCTCGGACCGCTCGTGACCGGCTTCCTCCAGCAGAACTGGGGCTTCCACCTGGGCTTCGGCGCCGCCGCGGTGGGCATGGCCGTCGGCCTGGTCTGGTACGTCCTCACCCGCGACTCCCTGCCCACGAACGCGAACCGCGTGCCCGACCCCCTGCCCCGCTCCCGCTTCGCCCTGTGGGGCGTCATCGCCGTGGTCGCCGTGCTGCTCGTCGTGATCCTGGTGCTCGCCGGCGTGATCAACCCCGGCAACCTCGCGAACATCGTGGTGGGGATCTCCGTGGTCGCCGCGATCATCATCTTCGCGATCATGCTGACCAGCTCCAAGATCACCGCGACCGAGCGCTCGCGCGTCCTCGCCTTCATCCCGATGTTCATCGGCACCGCCGCGTTCTTCGCGCTCTTCCAGCAGCAGTTCACGGTGCTCGTCGTCTACGCCGACGAGCGGCTGAACCGCAGCATCTTCGGCTGGGAGATGCCGATCTCCTGGCCGCAGTCCTTCAACCCGCTGTTCATCCTGCTGCTCGCGCCCGTCTTCGCCGCGCTGTGGACGAAGCTCGGCCGCCGCCAGCCCGGGACACCGGTGAAGTTCGCGATCGGCATCCTGCTGGTGGGCGTCGCCTTCCTGCTGTTCGTGCCGATGGCCCCGGTCGCGGGCGTGCCGGTGCTGTGGGTCGCGCTGATCCTGCTGGTCGCGACGTTCGGCGAGCTTTCGATCTCGCCCGTCGGCCTCTCCCTCGCGACCCGGCTCGCGCCCGCCGCGTTCCCGGTGATGATGATGGCCCTGTACAACCTGGCCGTCGCGCTCGGCACCGCCCTGTCCGGCTCGCTGTCCACGCTGTACTCGGTGGACCACGAGGTCGCCTACTTCGGCATCACGGGCCTGGTCACCATCGCGGTCGGCCTGATCATGCTCGCGATCGCGAAGCCCGTCACCCGCGGCATGGCCGGGGTGCACTGAGCCGACCCCCGACGGGTCAGGTGCGGGGGATGCCCGCCGCGTAGGCGGCCTGGCCCACGTGCTGGGCGGCGTCGTCGATGACGCTCACCAGCCGCGCGCCGCGCGTGACCGGCGGGTCCCAGGCGTCGTCGATGACGGCGCCGAGCTCGTCCTCGGAGAGGGTGCGCAGGTAGGCGATGAGCGCGTCGGTCGCGGCGCGCACGTACTCGGCGAGCAGAGCGCCGTCGGTGACGACGACGGAGTGGGCCTGGTCGGCGCTCTGGCCGTAGCCGACGGCATCACCGAGCTCGCCGAGACCGAAGCGCTCGCGGAAGCCTCCGCTGCGCCAGACCTCCTGCTCGCCGGAGAGGTCCGCGAGCTGCACGTCGATCTCGCGCCCCGTGTGCCACAGCAGCCAGGCGATGGAGTTCGGGTGGCCGCCGGGATGCTGGACGAGCAGCTCGGGGGTGAGTGTGGGACGCAGGGCGTCGACAGCGTCGGCCGGGCGCGACGCGGCGTCGATGAGGATGTCGATGGCGTTCATGTCCCTCACGCTACGCCCCGGGTCCGACGGACCGGTGAGCGCAGTTCCGACGGTCCGGCGGGCCGGGTCCGACGTGCCGGCGAGCGCGGTTCCGACGGCCCGGCGGGCCCGGTTCCGCGCGGTGCGGGACGGGGACGACGGGCGGTCCGTCGGCCGATCAGTGGGGGTCGGACGGGAGCGAGGGGCCCGCGTGGCGGGGTGCTCCGCCCGATGACCAGTGGGCGATCTCCTCGGCGATCCGCACCGCCTCGTCCTCGCGGCCCAGCTGGCGCCAGGCGCGCTCGGCGCGGCGCGCGGCCTTGAGCGCCCGTGAGCGGTCGCCGCGGGCGGCGAGCATCGCGGCGTGGCGGTCCTCGAGGTAGGCGCCCCAGTAGGAGGCGCGCGCCTCGTGTCCCTCGGGCACCCACTCCAGGGTCGCCATGGCCTCGCGTCGGGCCTTCTCGTACGGGGTCCGGGTCTTCGCGGCCGCTTCGTCGGCGCCGCCGGTCCTGCGGGTCCCGTCGGCCCCATCGGCCCCGCGGGTCCCATATGTCCCGCCGGTCCCGCGGGGAGTACCGGGAGTGCCGGCGTGCCCGTCGCCGGCGTCGGCTACTGCCCTGAGTTCGGCGGCGGCGCGCAGGCCCTCGGCGATCATCGCGCCGATGCGGGCGTCGGCCTCGTGGTCCCAGAGCAGCGCATCGGGCAGGCTGCCCGTGCCGCGCTCGGAGCGGACGCGGCGGACGACCTCGCGGGACGCGGCGGCGGCCTCCGTCGGCCGGCCCAGGTCCAGGGCGTGGCGCAGCACGAGGGCCTCCGCGTCGAGCTCGGCACGGATGAAGCGCGGCCGCTCGGCGAGCGGGGTGAAGAGGTCGTCGGCGACCCAACGGGCATCTGCGGCGGCGAGACGGAGCTGATCGAGCGCCTCGAGACCCTGCCCCTGCTCATGGTGCAGCCGAGCGAGCAGACGCGTCGCCTCGAGGCGCGAGCGGCGGTCGCGCAGCTGCGCGCTCAGCGACTGCACCTCGCTGAGGGCGACCATGGCGCCGTCGTAGCGTCTGGCGGCGACGCGCTGCGCGCCGACCGCGAGCAGCGGCTCGATCCTCTGCTCGTCGTGCGGAAGCGTGCGCGTGAGGGAGGCCAGGCGACCGGCGGTGAAGGTCGCCTGATCCTGCAGGTCGCAGCGCACGAGTGCGCGCAGCAGCTCGGTGATGAGGCCGACGCGCAGCGGCGGGTCCTCGACCTCGCGCAGACCCTCGAGAGCGGCGAGCGCATGGCCGACGGCCGCGAGCGGGTTCTCCTCGAGCAGCGTCCGGGCGAGCACGGCGTGCGCGGAGACGGCCACGCGCGCGGCATCGGCGAAGCCGCCCTCGCGGGCCTCGAGCCGGGAGGCCTCGTCCAGGACGTCGAGGGCGAGGCGCGTCGCCTCCGGCAGCCAGCCGATCGCCTCGAGGTCCTGCGCGTAGCGCACGGCGAGCAACGGCCCTGGATCGTCCACGAGCGGCACCTGCAGCTCCGGCAGGGCGACGAGAGCCTCGCGCAGCGCGCGCTGCTCGACGTCGACGGCGCTCGGCCTCGGCAGCTCGAGGCAGCCGACGACGGCGAGCAGACCGGACGGGATCTCGTCGCCGTCGCGCCGACGGCGGCGGCGACCGTGAGCGCCCGCGTCCCCGGAAGCATCCGCCGCTGCAGGGGACGACGCGACGGCATCGGTGCGGCTCGACGCCGCGGATCCATGGCGGGTCGGGGCGGCCAGGTGACGCAGGTGGGCGCCGAGCACCTCGAGGGTCGCGCCCGCCTGCTCGGGGGCACCGGCGTCCTCGATGGTCCGGACCATGTCCCGCACCAGCCCCTGCAGGGCGATCAGGTCCTGCGGGCCCGTCCGATCCTGCTCGGCGTGCCCCCCACGCGCAGCGAGCTCGCCCTGCCCGGGGAGATCATCGCCCGCGCCTCGCTCCTCGTGCGCGGCGAGAGCCGCGGTGAGCTGGGCCCGCAGCAGCTCCAGCCGCTCCGACGGCGGCGCGGGGACGTCGCGGAACCGCTCGGCGACGTACAGGGCCTCGGCGAAGCGCTCGGCGTGGACCAGGTCGCGCACCCGGACGGCGGCCTCGCGGACCCCACGGGGCGGCGGCAGCGGCGTCTCGGGGCCCCGCAGGGCCTCTCGCAGCCGGGCCAGCGAGGGCACCTGCACCGGGACCGCCGAGAGATCGGGGACACTCTCGCCCGCACCGCCGGGTCGCGCGCCGCCACCAGGTCGCGCGACGTCACCAGGGTGCGCCGCTCCGGTCCCGGAGGACGCGGAGCGGGGAGCTGTCATGGGGGCAACTTACCAAGGAGCGCCGCCCAGGGTCTTGTCGGGAAAGGCGTCGACGGGACTCGCGGACGGGGCGCACGCCACCTCCCACCCCGTGTCCGCTTCGTCCGGTTCCGTCGGTGCGCCGTGCCGCGGCGCGTCGGCCCTCGTCAAGGGCGGATCACGCGGGGTCGGGGCGCCCCCGCGCGCCACGTCGGCCGCTCACGGGGCCGACGGGTCTCCTAAGGCCCTGCCCGCCCCGACGTGAACCCGCTCACAGCGCCGCCCTGGATTCCCACGAGCACCCGGGCGTCACTAGGATGGATGGGCATCCGCTCCCCCGTGGAGCCCGGGTCCGACCGCCGCAGCCCGCCGCGACGGCGTCCCGGACGTTCCGGCGACAACCGATGCTTCCGCGGCCCATCCCCTCGCGCGCCAGGAGGTTCCAGCACCCGTGAGCGCTCCCGCACGGCGCGGCTCCAGCACCCGAAGCCGCACCCCACGCCCGACGCCGCGCCCCGTCGCCTATCACGACGACGCGCCGCGCGAGGGCACGCGCGTCTTCTCCGACGGCTCCGTCGCCCCTGTGCTGCGCACGTCCTTCGACGTCAGCGCCTACACCATCGAGGTGCCCGGGAAGATCGACGTCGACGCCGAGGAGATCGCGCGCACCGCCCGGGAGCTCACTGCGGATCCGCACGGCATCGGGGCCCGCGACCTCGAGGACCTCCGGCGCGACCTGGCGTTCCTGCACTCCCTGGAGTCCACCGCGCTCACCGAGACCCGCACGATGTACAGCTCGTGGACGGCGAACGAGGCCCGCATCACCGCGTTCCTGGCCAGCTGGCTGTGGGAGCGCCACTGGTGGGCGCACGCCCTCCAGGAGATCGTCGAGGCCCTGCCCGGCGGCGGGCACGACGCCGACCGGCTCCACCTCCCGCATCCGCGCCTTCCGCACCCTCATCTCCCGCATGCCGCCGCCGCGCTGCGCCACGCGTACGTCGAGCGCGCGCTGCCGATCGTCGGCCCGGGATGGACCTGGCTGGCCGGCGAGAAGGTCACCGCCGGTCACATGGCGCGCATGGCGATCCAGGAGGGCGGGCTGCGGGCGGCCGTCGACGCGCTCCTCCCCCGCGCCGCGCAGGTGCCCGAGGCGGGCCGCGTGCTCGGCGAGCTGCTCGCGCGTCGCACCCGCACCATGGAGTTCTTCCGCCTCGAGGCGATCGCCCGGATCACGCGCTCGCGCGGCGAGGCGATCGCCGCCCGCGCGGTCCTCGCCGTCGGCGGCGACCCGATGCGCCCCGCCGGGCAGCACCTGCCGGGCGAGGAGACGGTGCTCCCCAGCATCTTCCGGCGCGCCTCCGACCGCGCCGCCCTGCGCTCGGCCCGCTTCGAGATCACGCGCCTGCTCCCCGGGCCCGACCTGCACGGTCTGCTCGGCCCGGCCCGCGCGATCCGTCGCGGCGTCGGACGTGCCGGCGGCGTGGTCGCGCACGCGGGCGGCGTCGTGGCGCAGGCGGGCGGGGCCGTCGCCCACGCGGGCGGTGCCGTCGCCCACGCGGGCGGTGCCGTGGCGCAGAAGGACGCCGGGATCGTGCAGCAGGGCGTCGGACGAGCGGACGGAGGAGCCGATGGCATTCGACCTTGAGAAGTTCGCGGAGACCTCCGAGCCCGTGGGCTGGGACGACCTCGACTTCGACACCTTCGAGACCCAGCCGCTGGACGAGCCCACCCTGCGCTCCCTGCGCTACATGTGCGACGTCGAGTACCACACCTCCTGCTACCTGCGGGACATGCTGGTCACGCCCTCGCGGCGCGAGCACGCCACCGGCGGCTTCATGACCGTGTGGAACCGCGAGGAGTTCTGGCACGGCGAGGCCCTCGCCGCCGTCCTCCAGCGCCACGGGATCGTCGTCGACTACGACGAACTGAAGTCCAAGCGCGTCAAGCTGGGCTGGACGCAGGCGCTCAGCCCCCTCAAGCAGTCCGCGCTCTCCAACCTCGCGGGCACCGATTTCGTGGCCGTGCACATGACCTGGGGCGCCGCGAACGAGCTCTCGGCCGTCGCCGCCTACCGTCGGCTCTCCGCGATGACCGACCACCCCGCCCTCAGTCCCCTGCTCAAGCGCATCGCCCAGCAGGAGACCCGGCACGTCGCCTTCTACACGACGCAGGGCCGCGAGCGCCTCGAGGCCTCCAAGAAGGCGCGCCTGGCCACCCGCCTGGCGCTCTCGAAGGCGTGGCGGCCCGTCGGCTCCGGCGTCATGAGCGACGACGAGGTCGTGCACGTCATGGGCCACCTCTTCGGCGGCCGCGGCGAGGAGCTCGACGCCCTCGACAAGAAGATCCAGAAGCTGCCGGGCCTGGACGACCTCACCATCTTCCGCAACGCCTTCGGACGGATGGGCATCGCGATCTGACCGGTGGTGGGCTCGCGGGAGGGCCCACTCCACCTGCCTGGGGCCCCGTCATGGCCTGCGCCGAGCACGGTCGGCGCCCCGCATGGTCCGCGCCCAGCATGGTCGGCGGCCGGCACGGTCGGCGGCCGTCATGGAGCGGCGTATACGGGACATCTCTGCCGTATACGGCAGAGATGTCCCGTATATACCGGTCGGTGACAGCAATGCGATGAGGCGCACCCCGGATGAGCCCGATGCGCGACTGTGCGGGCGTGCGGCTGTACGGCTGTGCGCTGCTCGCGCCGCTGGCCGCTGGCCGCTCGCCGTCGGTCCTCCCCATACCCTCTTCGTCCACATCCGGGCTGTCCCGCCCCCGCGCCCGGGACGCTGCTGGTGGCATCACCCCATGAAGATCCCCGGAGTCATCCGCAAGTCCCGGCTCCCGAGCATCGAGCCGGACCCGAACGTCCGGCGTCGACTGCTGCGCGACGGCGCCATGCGGTCCGCGGGCCAGTGGTACGTGACGCCCGAGGCACCGGACGACCTCGTCGCGCTGCTCGAGATGGACATGCGTCCCACCTGTCTGGACGCGGCGGCGCTGCATGGCCTCTGGGTCCCCGTCGGGCACGGCGTCCATGCGTTCTGCCCGCGGGTCACGTCGGCTCCCGCACCGCCGCCGATGCTGATGCAGATCCGCCGCAGGATCGATCCGAGGACTGGGCGACTCACCCCACCTCCGCAGCCCGGGCCCGGCGAACCCCGGCGCCCGCTGGAGCCGCTGATCCTGCACCGGCCCAGCCTGCGCACCTGGCCGGACGACGACCCGGTCCCTGACATCACCCTCACGCTCGAGCACGCGGCCCGATGCCTGACGACCCTCGACGTCGCCATCCTCATCGAGTCCGCGCTCAACAAGGACGTGCTCAGCCGGCGACAGCTCGACGGCCTGCTGGCCGGACTCCCCCGCAGGAAGCGCGCGTCGCTCGGCCGGGTCCGCTCGGACGCCCAGTCCGGCACCGAGACGGCTGTGCGCTGGTGGCTCGAGCAGCGCCGTGCGCCCGTCCGCACGCAGGTGCGCGTGCTGCCCGGCATACGTGTCGACATCCTCATCGGCACGAATTGGGTGATCGAGTGCGACAGCAAGCGTTTCCACGACGACCCAGAGCAGTACCGCGAGGATCGTCGGCGCGACCTGGCCCTCGCCGCTCTCGGCTACAAGGTCACGCGGCTGACCTGGGAGCAGGTGTTCCTCACCTGGGACAGGACCTCTGCCGTGCTCATGACGCTTCTCCAGCGCCGTCTGCACCGAAGGGCCCTGCCGATGTGACGGACAGGTTCGCGCTCGATCGAACTGTGCGGGGGCCCGCACCTCGGCAAGGCCGCGTCCCCGTCAGGGCCCGGCTGCGACCGCGCCCGGCCGCGACACGGCCCCGGGCGCGACAGCGCGGCGGGTGTCGTGGAGCGGCGTATGCGGGCTCTCTCTGCCTTATTTGGCAGAGAGAGCCCGCATACGCCGTTCGCCGACATCGACGAATCCACAGCAGTCGACCCGCACCCGCCTCGCACCCGCCCCACGGCGGGACCGGCCGCCCCACGGCGGGGCCTTCCCCGCTCAGCGGCGGAAGCGGTTCCGGATCCTGCGCAGCGGACCGCCGCGTTCCGACGAGCGTCGGGCTCCGGCCGACCCGGACTCCGCGCGACTCTCATCTGCGCCGCCACGGCCGGCGGCGTGCGCACCGATCTCCCCTGAGGGAGCCGCGTGCGCGGGGCCGGGAGCCCGGTGCGAGTTGGCCGAGGTGTTGGAACCGGACGACGCGTCGGCGCTCGGTGAGGCACCGCCGGCCGCCCCGTCCGGCGCGGTGCCGGCGGGCACCTCGGCAGGCGAGGCAGGGGAGACCGGAACAGATGCCGAGTCCCCTGCCGCCGGGAAGCCGACCGACCGGGTGGACGCCGCCCGGGCCGAGGCCGCAGTATCGGCCTCCGCCGCAGGATCATCCGTCGCGGTGCCCGTCCCGGACGACGAGGCCTCAGGACCCGCCGAGCCCGGCGCCCCTTCCGACGCCGCTTCCGACGCCGTTTTCGCCGCCGCGCCCGACGCCGCGGGCGCACCCGCCGCGCCCGTCGTCGCGCCCGACGCCGCGGGCGCAGCCGCCGCGGCCGCCGCGCGCTCGCCGAGCTCCTTGGACTGCGCCTCGCGCTTGGCCTGGGCCTCGCGCTCCGCCGTCTCGCGACGATCGCGCTCGGCGGCCTCGCGACGCAGGCGGCGACGCTCGCCCGGGCCCTCGGTGAGCCGGTAGAGCACCGGCACGATCACCAGGGTGAGCAGGGTCGACGTGACCAGGCCGCCGATCACGACCACGGCCAGCGGCTGGGAGATGAAGCCGCCCTTGCCGGTGATGCCGAAGGCCATCGGCAGCAGCGCGAAGATCGTCGCCGCCGCGGTCATGAGAATCGGCCGCAGACGCTTGGCGGCGCCCACGTGGATCGCCTCGTCCAGGGCCATGCCCCCGCGCCGGTACTGGTTGACCAGGTCGATGAGCACGATCGCGTTGGTGACCACGATGCCGACCAGCATCAGCAGGCCGATCATCGAGGGCAGCCCCAGCGGGACGCCGGTGAGGACCAGCAGGCCCAGCGCGCCGGTCGCTGCGAACGGGATCGACACCAGCAGCACGAGCGGCTGCACGAGGGACTTGAAGATCCACACCAGCAGGACGTACACCAGCAGGATCGCCGCGAGCATCGCGATGCCCAGCTGGCCGAACGTCTCGTCGATGTCCGAGGCCGAGCCGCCGAGCGATGCCTTCACACCGCTGGGCAGGTCCGCGTCGTCGATCGCCTTCTGCGCCGCCTGGGAGACCGCGCCGACGTTGTCGCTCGAGGTCGGGGCGAGGGAGACGGTGACCGTCTCGACGTTGTCCTGCGTCGCGATCGATGGCCGGGACTCCTCCTCGCTGACCTTCGCGACGTCGGTGAGCGGCAGGCCCTCGGCGAGGTCGAGGTCCTTGAGCTTCTTGAGCGTGGTGACGTCGTCCTTCTGCTCGACGTAGATGTCGAGGTCCTCGTCGTCCAGGGTGATGGTGCCGACGGAGCCGGGGTTCATCTTCTGGGCGACCAGGCCGACGACGGCCTGCTCGGTGAGGCCCTTCTCGGCGGCCTTCTTGCGGTCGACGGTCACCACGGCGGTGGGCTGGTCGCCCTCGAGGTCGCTCGTGACCTCCTTGACGCCGCTGGGGGCCGGGTCGAGCTCGTCGAGGATGGCGTCGTTCGCCTTCTTGCGGTCCTCGGCCGTCGGCCCCGTGATCTGGATGTCCACGGTGCTGGAGCCGGTCGCCGAGGTCATGTCGGCCGCCTCGACGTCCCCGGGATCCGGGAGGTCCTGCAGGGTGCGGACCATCTTCGTCTGCAGCGCCTGCTGGTCGGAGTCGGCATCGGTGGTGATCGAGAAGCTGATCTCGTTCTCCCCGCCGCCTCCGGCGCTGAAGCCGCCGCCGTCGCCGCCGGAGCCGATCGTGGTCTGCACGGTCTCGACGCCGTCGAGGTCCATGAGGGCCTTCTCGGAGTCCTTCGCCTTCTTCGAGGAGTCCGCCAGGCTCGTCCCGGCAGGCAGGGTCTGGGTGATCGAGGCGATGTTCTGCCCGGTGTCGCCCAGGAAGTTGATCTTCAGCAGCGGCGTAAGGAACACGGTGCCCACGAGCACGAGGATCGCGACGGCGACCGTGATCAGGCGCCGCGGCAGCGAGTTCAGGGTCAGGCGCAGCACGGGCGCGTAGAGGCGGTGCAGCCAGGTGCGCTCCTCGCGCGCCTCGGCGGCCTCGCGCACCTTCGCGACCTGCGCCTCGTCGTCCGGATCATCCGGCACCGGCTGCTTCTTGGGCGGGCGCAGGAACCAGTACGCGAGCACCGGAACGATCGTGAGCGCGACCAGCAACGAGCTGAGCATCGCGATCGCGACGGTGAGGGCGAACGGCCGGAACAGCTCCCCGGCCATGCCGGCGACGATCGCGATCGGCAGGAACACCACCACGGTCGCGAGCGTCGAGGCGGTGATCGCGCCCGCGACCTCCTTGACGGCGTCCAGGATGGCCCGTCTGCGGGTCTTGCCGTAGGCCAGGTGTCTGGTGATGTTCTCGATGACCACGATCGAGTCGTCGACCACGCGGCCGATGGAGATCGTGAGCGCCGCCAGGGTCAGCATGTTCAGCGTGTAGCCCGTGACGAGCATGCCGATGAACGCGATGAGCAGCGAGGTCGGGATCGAGATCGCCGTGACGAGCGTCGGACGCAGGCGCCGCAGGAACAGCAGGATCACGCCGACGGCCATGACCAGGCCCAGCAGGCCCTCCTCGGCGAGAGAGACGATCGACTCGCGGATGAACGGCGCCTGGTCGAAGACCACGTCGCTCTTCGCGTCGCCGCCGACCTCGGCCAGAGTGCTGTCGAGCTTGGAGGAGACGTCCTTGGAGATGTCCACGACGTTGCCGTCGGAGGTCGCGGTCACCATCATCACGAGCGACTCGCGGCCGTTGGTGCGGGAGATCGAGGTGGGATCCTCGGTGGTCTCCTCGACCTTCGCGACGTCGCCCAGGGTGCTGACCTCCTGCTGACCCTGCTGGCCGGTCTGGTCCGACTGGCCCTGCTGGCCGGTCTGGTCCTGGCCCGACTGGCCCTGGTCGGTCGCGGCGCCCTGGTCGGCGCCCGCCTGACCCTGCTGGCCGGACTGGCCCTGCTGGCCCGCCTGGCCCTGCTGACCCGCCTGACCCTGCTGGCCCGCCTGGCCTGCGGCGTCGCCGCTGGACGCGCCGCCGCTCGACCCGTCGGCCGATCCGCCGGAGGCACCGGAGGAGTCCGACGAGCCGGAGGACGCACCCTGCGAACTGGGCATGACGACCATGCCCTTGAGGTCGTCGATGCTGGTCATCTCCTGGCCGATGACCACGTCGATGCTCTGCTTCTTGTCGGTCACGCTGCCGCCGGGCAGGGAGAGGCCGTTCGCGTCGAGCGCCGTGGAGATGTCGTCGTCGGTGAGGCCGCGCTTCTTCATCTCGTCCTCGTCGGGCGTGATGCGCACGATCTTCTCGGGCGCACCGATCACCGCGACGGAGGAGACGCCGTCCACGCGCTCGAGCTCGGGGGTGACGCTCGTGTCGAGGCGATCGGCGAGCTCCGAGGGGTTCAGATCGGAGGAGACCGACAGCACCACGGCCGGCAGGTCGCTCGTGCCGCCGGAGATGACCTGCGGGTCCGCGCCCTCGGGCAGCTGGTCGTCGATGCGCCCGATGGCGGCGTCGACCTGGTTGGTCGCGCGTGCGGTGTCGGTGCCGTAGGTGAGCTCGACGGTCACCACCGAGACGCCCGCCTGGGAGGACGAGGAGGTCTTCTCGACGTCCTCGATGCCGGTGACCGCCTGTTCGACGGGCTTGCTGATCTGCTTCTGCACCTGCTCCGAGGAGGCCCCCGGCGAGGTGGTCATCACCTGGATCTGCGGGAGCGAGACGGAGGGGATCAGCTCCTGGCGCATGGTCGTCATCGCGAAGATCCCGATGATCGAGACGGCGATGCAGA
The DNA here is from genome assembly GCF_022346485.1 of Brachybacterium sp. ACRRE. NCBI lineage: Bacteria > Bacillati > Actinomycetota > Actinomycetes > Micrococcales > Dermabacteraceae > Brachybacterium > Brachybacterium sp. ACRRE. Next base: position 51,669 of record NZ_JAKRMO010000019.1, read on the forward strand.
CCAGCGCGATGAACGGGCGATTGTTCAGGCTGAGCTTGGCCAGACGGTTCATGAGTCTCCTGGGCCGATGGGCCGGGACGGTCGAGCGGGGCGTGCGGACTCGGCCGACGCGGGGCGGCCATCCTCGGGCATTCGACCACAGGTCGGACATCCCGAGCATCAGCCGAAGGTCGGAGCATCGGGTGTGATCCGCGCCCCGCCCGTCGGCCCTCCGACCCCTGGCACGATGGATCCGTGCCCGACCCCTCGCCAGATCTTCCCCCCGACTCCTCGCGCGACTCCTCCCCCGCGCGGCCTCCCGAGCCCTCCCCCGCGGCGGCGCGGCGCTCGGTCGACCGCGAGATCCTGCGCCTCGCGCTGCCCTCGCTGGGCGCGCTCATCGCCGAGCCGCTGTTCGTCATCACCGACTCCGCGTTCATCGCGCGGGTCTCGACGACGTCGCTGGCCGGGCTCGGACTCGCCTCGACCGTGCTGACGACGGTCGTCGGCCTCTCCGTCTTCCTCGCCTACTCGACGACCGCGGCGGTCGCGCGGGCTGTCGGTGCCGGGCGCATGCGCGAGGCCATCGCCCGCGGGGTCGACGCCGCGTGGCTCGCCCTGATGATCGGCGCGGGCTGCCTGCTCCTGCTGGTGGTCGGCGGCCCGGTGCTGCTCCCGCTGTTCGGGGCGGGGGCCGACGTCACCGCCGAGGCCGCCGTCTACCTGCGGATCTCCGCGCTCGGCCTGCCCGCGATGCTCTCGGTGCAGGCGACCACGGGCCTGATCCGAGGACTCCAGGACGCCCGCCTGCCGCTCGTCGTGGCCGTGGGCGGAGCGCTGCTGAACATCCCCCTGAACGCCGCGCTGATCTTCGGCCTGGGCATGGGGATCGCCGGCAGCGCGACGGGCACGGTGATCAGCCAGTGGCTGATGGCCGGCGTCCTGCTGGGCGTGGTCGTGCGCCATGCGCGGCGCGAGGGCGTGGCGCTGCGGCCGCACCTGGGCTCGGTCGCCGCGACCGGCCGCGAGTCCTTCCCGATGCTCGTGCGCACCCTGAGCCTGCGCATCGTCACGCTCGTCACCGTGCTCGTCGCGGCGCGGCTCGGCGCGGTCCAGCTGGCCGCGCACCAGCTCGCGAGCACCGTGTTCATGCTGCTGTCCCTCGCGCTCGACGCCCTGGCGATCGCGGGCCAGGCCCTCACCGGGAGGCACCTGGGCGCGGCCGACACCACGACGGTCCACGCCGTGACCAGCCGCCTCACCCGGTGGGGCGTGGGCGGCGGGGCCGTGGTCGGCGTGGTGCTGCTCGCGGCGAGCTACGTGGTGCCCTCCTGGTTCAGCCCCGACCCGGCCGTGCAGGAGAGCCTGCGCGCGGCGCTGTGGGTGCTGGTCGTCGCCCAGCCCGTCGCCGGCTACGTGTTCGTGCTCGACGGCGTCCTCATGGGGGCGGGCGACGCCCCCTACCTGGCCCGCGCGGGCATGCTCACGATGCTCGCCGTGATGCCCGGTGCGATCGTCGTCTGGTTCTGGGCGCCGGCGGGCCCGCTGGGCCTGGCCGCCCTCTGGGTCGCCACGAACCTGCTGTTCATGGTCGCCCGCGCCGTCGCCCTCGGGGTCCGCGTGCGCGGGGACGCCTGGATGCGCACGGGGGCGTAGGGCGGCAGGAATCCAGCGCGGGCGCACACGGCGCACACCACGGGGACCACGGGGACCACGGGGACCACGGGGATATTCGACGATGACCAGGATCTATGACAGGAACGGGCCGTTCCTGTCATAGATCCTGGTCATCGTCTGGCGCAGGGGCCGGGGTCGACGGGCCGAATGGCGGACGGACCAACGGGCCGAATGGCGGACGGACCGACGGACCGAATGGCCGGGGACCGCGGGGCTCAGTACTCGCTGTACTGGACGGAGAGCTTCCCGTCGTCGTCCACGGTGACCGCGCCCGAGACCATGATCGAGCTGTCGCTCGTCTCGTCGGTCGGCTTCTCGTCGTCCAGGAACGGCTCCTGCTTGTAGGAGTAGACGGCGGAGCCGGCGTCGTCGTACCCGGTGGAGAAGTACCAGCCGTCCTCCTCCTCGACGGTGACCGTCGGGTAGTCCTCGATCTTCCACGAGCCGGAGTCGTCCACCTGGTCGTAGACGTACGCCTCGAAGGGGCAGTCCTCGGGAGCGGCGTCCTTGCTCGTGGCGCACTCGTCGATCTTCGCATTCACCTGATTCTGGACCTCCTTCTGACCTGCCTCGGAGAGCTGGTAGAAGGGGCTCGCGTAGGTGTCCTCGTCGCCGCTCGGCTCGACGAGCACCGGCACCTCGCTGTCCGTCACGGTGACCAGATCGGAGGCGGCGGGCAGCGACACGGTGTACGTGCCGGGCAGCGCCGGCAGGTCCACGTAGCCCGGCGACAGGTCCAGGCCGGAGACGTCGACCTCCTGATCGTTCACGAGGATCGTGGACGTGCCCTGGTCGACCACGAGCCGGAGCGTCGAGTACTCGACGGCGCCCAGTCGCCACGACGGGAAGACGACGGCGGAGCGGCCCGCGCGCTCGACCGTGAAGGTCCGCTCGCTGGTGACGCCGTCCTGCGTGATGCGCGCGGTGACCTGCGCGGATCCGTCGTCCTGTCGGTCGGTGGCCGTGATCTCGTGGGAGTCCGGACGCTGCGCCGCCGCGCCCGCGATCTCATCGGTCAGCAGCACCTGCTGAGCGGTGGGCACGTTCGCGGGCGCCAGCTCGGACGCCTGCGAGGCCGAGCCGTCCTCGAGGGCGGAGAGGTAGGCGTCCACGCTCTTCTCCGGTGCGTAGACGGTCCGGGCGATCACGTTGTACGCGATGACAAGGCCGACGACCAGGACGCAGATCGCGCCGGCGCCGGCGAACCCGGCGATGAGGCGGCGCCGCGCCTTCTTCGAGAGCGGGCGTCGTTCCTGGACGCCGGGCGCCGATCCCGACATGTCGACGGTCGTCGCGCCGCCGGCGGCGGCACCGCCGGCGAGCCCGGTCGCCGCACCAGCGGCGAGGCCGGTCGCAGCACCACCGCCGAACGCGGCGCTCCCGGCCGGAACACCGGTCGGGGCACCGGTCGCGGTTCCCTCGGCGAATCCCGTCGCAGGGCTGCCGGAGCCGTTGGCGTCGGCAGACGCGTCGGCAGGCGCCAGGGGCCGGCGGAACCAGGAGAGCGCGCGGCGCGGCAGAACGGGGACCAGCAGCGGGGCGAAGAACCGCGAGAGCACCTCGACGATCACCCCGGCCAGCAGCGCGAGGAACGGCGTCCACCAGGCGAGGCCGACGGAGCCGGACATCTGCTCGCCGCCGCCGAAGAATCCGCCCTCCACGCCGAAGGACACGGAGACCCGTGCCAGCACGAGCAGCACGATCCCGCCGGCGAAGTAGACGACGGGGAGCGCGGCCCAGGAGACGACGAGGGCGATGATGTTCCCGGGCACGATGCGCCGGCCGTGGTTCCACGGCAGCGAGACCACCAGCAGCACGCCGATCCCCACCAGGATCGTGAGCAGCCACGCGTACCAGGGCAGGTCGAAGACCGTGACGCGGCCCATGAAGCTCGAGGACGGCAGGAACTCGCCGAGGAGGTCGGGAGCGTTCGCCTTCGCCGTCAGCGAGGACAGCAGCGGCAGCCCGGTGAGCGCCGCGAGCATCTGGCCGCCGAGCAGCGGCAGCAGGAGCACGAGCACGAAGACCGGCGGCTGCTCCCCGTCAGCGAGCGCCTGGATCGTGGTTCCGATGGCGCCGAGGACCCCGAGTGCGATGCCGATGACGAACGCGTGGACGACGGCGAGCTTCGCAGCGGCCGGCAGGTCCGCGACCAGCGGCCACCAGGCCCAGCGTGCGCGCCGGCTCATCCTGCCGAGCCCGATCGCGAGGGTGATCAGCAGCAGCGAGCCGAAGAACGCATCGAAGCCCGCGGCGTGCACGCGCAGGGAGAAGCCCTCGTCGAGCGGGACGGGCTGGGCGAGGACGAGGGCCGCGAGCACCGTGAACAGTGCGGTGGCGATGCCCGTGATCAGCGCGCTGACCCAGATGCCGAGGAGCCCTGTGGTGCGCCCGCGCTGGACGAAGCGACCGCCGTAGAAGGCCAGCAGCACAATCACGAGCGTGACGACGAACGGGAGCAGCCGCACGGAGGCCCGCAGGGCGACCCCCTCGAACTCCGCGTGCGTCCCCCAGGAGCCGAAAGATGCCATCGCGACCAGCTGAAACGGCATGCGCACGATCATCGCGATCCCGCTCAGCGCGCCCTCGGGGTCGATGCCCGCGGAGTCCAGCTCGTCGCCGACCTCCCCGGTGCCCGCGGCTCCCACGGCCATCGCCGCGGCCGAGAGCAGCACCGCGACCAGCGAGGTGAGGAGCGCGCCGACATAGGCGACGCCGCCCACCGCGAGCGACCGCAGGGGGCTCTCCAGCCCCGCTCCCCGCAGCGTCGCGACCACCTGCTCCGTGCTCATCGACGACGGGGCGGTCGGCATCGCCTGCGGCCCGTCGGCCGCGGGCGACCCCTGGCCCGGGGCCGACGGCGACCCCTGGGCGGGGGCCGACGGCACCTCCTGACCGGGCGCCGCTCCGACGGGTGATGCGGGTGCCGGTGATCCGGCGGAGGCCGGGGCTTGCTGCTGGCCGGTGCCCGCCGGGTCGTCGGCGGATCGGGTCGGATCCTGGACGTACGAGCCGTACGAGCCGTAGGAATAGTCGGTGGTGCGCTGCTCGCCCTCGGGCGGGTTCGCGGCGGTGTGCTCAGGCGGCTGCGCGGACGGCGTCGTGCCGTCGGGCGCGGACGTGCCGTCATCGGGCGTCGTCATCGGAAGGTCCCCTCGTGCTGGTCCGTGGTGTGCAGGATCGGATCCCGCCCGCACCGCTCGCGCCCACCATGAGGAGCCGATGATCAGGGTCCGTGCGGGAGATCTTCACCCTGTTCTCAGATTAGCCCCGCCCACCCACAGATCCAGAGGAATCCCGACGTGCGGACGCCCGATTTCCGGGCGACCGCGCGGCCCGCCCCGTCAGCCGACCGGCAGACCCGCTCCCTCCCGCGCCGCCTGCTCGCGGACGGCGCGCGCGGCCTCGACGAGGTGCCGGAGGCTCTCGGTGGTCTCCTCGTAGTCGCGGGTCTTGAGCCCGCAGTCGGGGTTCGCCCACAGCCGCCCCTCCCCCACGCGGTCGAGCGCGGCCGAGAGCTGGGAGCGGATCTCCTCGGTGGCGGGCACGCGCGGGGAGTGGATGTCCCAGACGCCCGGGCCGATGCCGCGGGAGAAGCGCTCGGGGTCGAGGGCCTCGAGGATCTCACCGCGCGACCGGGCGGCCTCGATGCTGGTGACGTCGGCCCCCAGGGCGTCGATCGCGTCGACGACCTCGTTGAACTCCGAGTAGCAGAGGTGGGTGTGGATCTGGGTGGCGTCGGCCGCACCGGAGGTGGCGAGGCGGAAGGAGCCGACGGACCAGCGCAGATAGTCGTCCTGGTCGGAGGCGCGCAGCGGCAGCAGCTCGCGCAGCGCGGGCTCGTCGACCTGGACGATGCCGATGCCGGCCGCCTCGAGGTCCGTGATCTCGTCGCGCAGCGCGAGGGCGACCTGGTCGGCGGTCTCGCCGAGGCTCTGGTCGTCGCGCACGAACGACCAGGCGAGGATCGTCACGGGACCGGTGAGCATGCCCTTGACCGGCTTGTCGGTGAGCGACTGGGCGAAGGTCGACCAGCCCACGGTGATCGGCGCGGGCCGCGACACGTCGCCGAAGAGGATCGACGGTCGCGTGCAGCGCGAGCCGTAGGACTGCACCCAGCCGTGCGCGGTGGTCGCGAAGCCGTCGAGGTGCTCGGCGAAGTACTGGACCATGTCGTTGCGCTCGGGCTCGCCGTGGACCAGGACGTCCAGGCCCAGCTCCTCCTGCAGCGCGACGACGCGGCGGATCTCATCGCGCATCGCCTTCTCGTAGGCGGCGTCGTCGATGCGCCCGGCACGGCGGTCGGCGCGTGCCCTGCGCACGCCCGCGACCTGCGGGAAGGAGCCGATGGTGGTGGTCGGCAGCACGGGCAGGCCGAGCCGCGACTGCTGGGCGGCGCCGCGCACCTCGAAGGCGGAGCGCTCGAGGTCAGCCGCCGTCAGGCCCGCGGCGCGCTCGCGCACATCGTTGCGGCGCACGCCCGCGAAGTCGCGGGGCACGGAGCGGGGCCCGTCGACGGTGCCGGGGGCGATGGACAAGCCCGCGAGGGCCACGATCTCGGCGATCTTCTCGTCGGCGAAGGCGAGGGTCGCCCGCAGGTCGGCGGGCAGATCGGTCTCGCGCTCGAGGGTGTGCGGCACGTGCTGGAGGGACACCGAGGTCGAGACGACGACGGCGCTCGGATCCCCGCCGGCCTCGGCCACGCGCTCGCGCAGCAGGGCGAGACGGGCAGCGGCCGTGGGCAGCTCGGTGCGCCAGACGGAGCGGCCCTCGACGAGGCCGGCGGCGATCACGGTGCGGCCGACGCCCGCGAGCTGCGCGGCGCTCGGGATCTCGCCGCGCGTGAGGTCGAGGTGGACGGCCTCGACGCCCGTGGCGAGCAGGTCGGGCAGCAGGTCGCCGATGCCGCCGTAGGGGGTGGTGACGAGGATCTGCGGACGGTCCTCGGCCGATGCCAGGCGGCCCTCGGCGCGCTCGAGCAGCGCGGCGAGGCCCTGCGGGTCGATGCGCTGGTCGGCGGCGAGTGCGGGCTCGTCGAGCTGCACCCAGCTCGCGCCCGCCTCGTGGAGGCGGGCCAGCAGCTCGGCGTAGACGGCGACGACGTCGTCCAGGCGGTCCAGCGGGTCGAAGCCCGCCGGTGCGCCGTCCTGCGCCTTGGCGAGCAGGAGCAGGGTCAGGGGGCCGACGAGGACCGGTCGCGAAGCGGCGTCGGCACCGCCCTCGAGGCTCTCGCGGAACAGGTCGATGACCTGGGTCGATGCGATGTGCAGGTCGGTGTCGGGGCCGATCTCCGGGACCAGGTAGTGGTAGTTCGTGTCGAACCACTTGGTCATCTCGAGCGGCGGCTGCTCTGCCGTGCCGCGGGCCAGGGCGAAGTACCCGTCGAGGTCGACCGTCCCGTCGGCCGAGCCCGATCCTTCGGCCGAGGCCGCGCCGTCGGCCGAGCCCGCGCCGTCGGCCCCGAGGACGTCGGCGAAGCGGTCCGGGACGATGCCGACGGCGAGCGCGGCGTCGAGCACCTGGTCGTAGAGGGAGAACGTCTCGGGGATCGCGGCGGGGCCGGTGAGGCCGAGCTCGGCGAGGCGGGCGCGGGTCGCGTCGCGCAGCGTGCGGGTGCGCCGTGCGAACTCGGCGCGGTCGATGCGACCGGACCAGTAGGCCTCCTCGGCCTTCTTGAGCTCGCGGTCGGGGCCGATGCGCGGGTAGCCGACGGGCGTCGCGGCGGGCAGCGGGGCGCGGGCGGCGTCCGCGGTGCGGGAAGCGTTCGGGGTGCGGGGAGCGTTCGAGGTGCGGGGAGCGTTCGTCATCGGGCATCTCCAGTGGTCGGGTCGGTTGCGGTCGGGACGGGTGCGGTCGGGCCGGTTGCGGTCGGGCCGGTTGCGGTCGGGCCGGGTGCGGTCGGGTCGGACCAGCGGTCCAGGTCGAGGGACTCGAGCACGTCGAGGGACTCGGCGTGGCGGTTGAAGGTGAACAGGTGCAGTCCGGGAGCGCCGGCGTCCAGGACGCGGGTGATGAGGTCGACCGTCCAGCGCACGCCGATGCGCCGCTGCTCGGTCTCGTCGCGCGCGGTCTCCAGGGAGTGCATGAGGTCGCGCGGGAGCGGCACGCCGGAGAGCTCGCCCAGGCGCTCGAGCCGGCGCGGGTTCGTGGCGGGCACGAAGCCGGGGATCACGGGCATCCGCAGGCCGGCGTCGCGGGCCTTCGCGATCAGCGCGCAGTACTCGGCGGGGTCGAAGAAGACCTGCGTGATCGCGAAGTCCGCGCCCGCGCGCTCCTTGGACAGCAGCACCTCCAGATCGTGCTGGGAGGTGGGCGACTCGGGGTGGCGGTGCGGGTAGGCGGCCACGCCCACGCTCACGCGTCCGCCGGCCAGGGCCGCGGTGCGCTCGCGCTCGACCTCGCGGATGAGGTCCACGAGCGGACGGGCGAAGGGGATCTCGTCGTCCTCGAGGTCGTGCCCCTCCTCCTGGTCCCCGCGCAGGGCGAGGATGCCGCGCACCCCGCGGTCCAGGAGGGCCTCGACGACGGTGCGCAGCTCGGCCCGGCTCGAGCCGATCGAGGTCACGTGCACGAGAGGCCGCAGATCGGTCTCGCGCAGCACGTGGTCGGTGAGCTCGAGGACGCGCGCGAGGTTCCGCTGGCCGGTGCGGCTGGTGACGGAGACGTAGTCGGGCGCAGTGGTCTCGAGCTGGGCGATGGTGTCGCGCAGTCGCTCGAAGGTGGTGTCGGTGCGCGCCGGGAACAGCTCGTAGCTGAGCGCGGGCCGCCGACGGGATGCCACCGTGCGCTCGAGCTCGGGCAGGGTCGTGGGCGCTGTCATGCCCGGGAAGCTACGGGAGGGAGCGGGCGGCCCCGAAGGACGGTGACCGTGTGTGAACCCGGTCTCACGGAAGGCCTGGTGAGCGGGCCGGTCAGTCCTTCTGCGAGGCCGCTCGGCGGAGGACTGTGAACGCAGGCTTCGGGCTGCCGTCCTCCTGCAGGATCCCGAACCCGCTGCCGTCGGTGGAGCGGAGCTCGTAGAAGAAGGAGGCCAGCAGCGCGGGATCGTCGAGGACCTTCACGTACCGCGCGTACGCGTCCGCCTGGTCCGCCTCGTCGAACCGGTCGTCGCCCGTGGGCAGGCCGATCTCGCCGATCATCATCGAGGCGCCGTACCGATCGGCCAGCCGCTTCGCGCGGGCCGGCAGGGCGTCGAGCGCAGCGGCGTCCAGGTCGGGATACGCGTCGACGGTCAGCACGTCCAGGCTCGGCGCGATGACGTCGAAGATCTCCCTCCAGCGGCGCTCCCGGGCGTCGTCCACCGGGTATCCGTACAGGTTCGTCGTCACCCGTCCGTGGGGCGCGTGCCGGTGCAGGGCCGCCTGCGCGTCGCCGAGGGCGCGCGCGAGGAAGGCGAGGTAGTCGGCCGTCGCCTCGCCCTCGAGCGGCTCGGTCGAGCGGGGATCCCAGCCGTCGGGCTCGTTGAAGACCTGCCACACGTACGACTGGTCGCCGACCGCTCGGGCGATGGCGTCCCAGTACTCGCGCATGCGCCGCAGGAACACGGACTCGTCGACATCGTCGCCCGTGCGCGCGTCCACGAGCAGCAGGCAGACCTGGAGTCCGCGCTTCCGCGCATCGGAGACGTCGCGCGCGAGCGCCTCGAGCCCCTGCTCGTCCATCTCGACGGGATTCTCCGCGTCGCCCCAGGAGCGCAGCACGGACTCGGTGTCGACGCCGAAGCGGACCCAGCCCAGCCCGAGCTCGGTCGCGAGATCCAGCTCGCGCGCCATGCCCAGCCCGCCGTCGCGGGATCCGGCGATCGTGACGCCGAACCGGCCCAGCGGCGCGGCGGGCTCCGCGCGGGCCGAGCCCGAGGCCGTCAGGAGCACCCCGGCCCCCACGGCCGCCGCGCCCACGACCCGTCGTCTCGAGGGGAGCACGCCCCGAAGGGCCGCGCCGACGTCGGCGCCGGCGGCGCCGCCATCGACGCTGCTGCCGTCGACGCCGCCGTCACCCCCGCCGACAGGGGCCTGACCAGGCGAGCTCCTGGGGGTCATGGTGCGATCCGGGACGCGGCGATCACGAAGGCGAGCACCGTTCCAGGATAGACGGGCGGGCGGATCGCGGCCGAGGCCGTCCGGCAGCGCGCGATGCCCGGCGTCCGATCCGCTGCACGACCGCCGGCCCGTCTCCCGCGCCGCCCCTCCTCGCCGCCCCTCCTCGCCGCGGCGAGGAGGGGCGGCGAGGAGGGGCGGCGCGGGAG